>NZ_JCACKM010000080.1:0-31013 GCF_059505385.1 Desmonostoc vinosum | reverse complement strand
CCCGACGCTCAACGAAGCGTTAGAGCGCGGGGCTTCTTTTCGATTCTGCTAAAACCCCATTCACTGATAGCGTAGTTGCTGCAATGCGTAAATCTTGAGTGCCAACGCGAATTTTCTGCCTAACTAATTCAGCGTAAATATTACAAGCTTTAGTATCAAACTCAAGTAATTTTACATTTTTGAAAAATTCTATTTCATCCCATAAACCCTTGTATCCCCATATTAATTTGTCATATTTAGAAGGTTGATTATTATACAGCACTTTGCAAGTAAATGAAGTACACATCTTAATATGATAAATCTTGTGGGGTGGGCATCCTGCCCGCCCTTGTGTACTTCATTCAGATGAAATGTGCTGTATTTGTTGATCGCATTCAGCCATCCTTTAACTTTCTCCTCGAATGTAATTACTGTTATGGCTATATTTTCAGTATTATGCTCTCTTATGCGTTGTATGATTAATGGGTGAGTATTTTGAAACAAGGATAAATGGTCTGTATCTAATATCCACATAATACTCACTTTGTCCCATGCTGCAAGTCGATTTGACTTCGTTCAGCTTCTATGAATTCCAGCACTTCAGGAAAAAGAGGGTTATCTTTGTGCATTCCCGCAAATTTCAACCAAGGGTTTTCTACTTTGGGTGCTTCAAGTTCTATAGTCACAATCTTGGCAGTTTCTAACCGAGTTTGTAAACTTTGACTGAGTTTTTCTATTGCTTCTGTTTCTGTATTTCCTAAACCTTGACAGTCTGGTAAACCTAGTAATGTTGCTTTAACTGTGCCATCTGGTTGATTTTCAATCAGCACATCATAAGTTAACTTAGGTGCTGTCTTGATCGAGTCAGTTTTGACAACTAAATTCATAAAGTTTTGATCCTTTAAGCTGTTCCACATATAACTTGCATAATTAGGGCGGGCAAGATGCCCACCCCACAAGAGTTTTATTTAATTTGATTATGTAATTTAGATGTTTTTTAGCTTAGTTTTTATATTGATTATAACTTTATGTGCAAATATCCAAAACCCCGACTTTTTTTTAAAGCCGGGGATCTAACTTAAATTTGGGTTATTACATCAGAATTTGACGGATTAAAATACTCATTACCTCCTCTGGGTTGGCGGTTGGTAACAATGGACTCCAATCTCCTACACTGGCGTAGCCATTGAGTTGCAAACGGTGAATTGTTTTAGTAACAGCTTTGGGTGAACCAATTAGTAGATGCTTAAGTGGTTCTCTTTTGGGTAATGGCTGTTCAGAAGATTGATTAGGTGTATTTAAATCTTCGCTCTTGAGATACTGTTGTAACTTTGATTCGGCGGAATTTTGATTGTCTTGGTACTTTTGGGATTGTGTCATGATTGTATTTGTACTCCGATTATGGATGTTACATAAAGGCGATCGCTCTCTTCTTTGGTGGAATCAGACGATCGCCTTTATCAATTGTGGATGTTAGATAGGGGCGATCGCTTTCTTCTTTAGCGGAATCAGGCGATCGCCCTTCTCATACTTATTATGTTAATGTATATTTTTATACTTGTCAACTAGTTTTTTCCCAATTTTTATTAATAATTATCAAGTTTTAAGGAGAATAAATTAATACTAAAAAGAGACTAAGATACTGTTATAATCATTAAAAAAATCACACTAAAATCTATTAAGTAAGTAGACACAATTATTTATTTATGAAATGCATTTCGACTCCCTTCGGCTTTGCTTAGGGCAAGTCGCTCAATGCTCGCTCTTTGAGAAGACGAGGGTTGAGCGGAGTCGAAACCCGGCAATCGAGGTGACTCACATCTTGCACCTGCGAGTGAAAATAATGAGTCTGCCGCAATAAAGTTATAAAAATTACATATCTATTTGTCTCTGTATTTAGTCCATTTCTAATGGACTTTTGCTATAAGACAGGGATTTACAATCCCTGGCGGTAGAGAGCGAAGCCGAACAATTAGGTAAGTTTTGCGACTGACAGTTTGAAAGGTGCAAGATCTGAGGTGAGGTTTAATTTAGTCCTTCTACTTATCTAGGAGTTGATAGTCATCTTGAATGTACTGGCTGGACGCTATGAAATTATTAGGCAATTAGGCGGTGGCGCTTTTGGTGTAACATTTTTGGCTAGAGATAATTTCCAACCTAGTAAGCCTTTATGTGTCGTCAAGCAACTGCGTCCTAACCAGTCTAATCCCCGTGTGATCGAGTTCTTTGAAAAAGAAGCGGCGATTCTCGAAAGGCTAGGAAAACACCCCCAAATTCCTCAATTACTAGCGCACTTTAGTGAAGGCCAAAGTCTTTACATTGTTCAGGAGTTTATCGAGGGACAAGACCTGAGTAGAGAAATTTTTCCTGGTAAGCAACTGAGTGAAGGTTATGTTACTAAGCTTTTACAGGATGTATTAGAAATCTTGTCTTTTGTACATAGCTATGGAGTGATTCACCGTGATATCAAGCCCCCAAATCTGATGCGAAGGCAACAGGATGGGAGGATTTTCCTGATTGACTTTGGAGCGGTGAAAGAACTTGGTAGTTTAATGTTGAATACTCAAGGTGAAATAAACCCTAGCGTTGTTATTGGCACTCCTGGCTATATGCCCAATGAGCAAAAGAATGGCAAACCTTGTTTAGGTAGCGATGTCTATGCTTTGGGAATGACCGTTATTCAAGCTTTGACTGGTGTTTTACCCTCCGATTTGCCAGAAGACCCCCAAACAGGTGAAATTATTTGGCGAAACCAAGTATATCTAAGTGACAATCTGGCTGAGGTGTTAACCAAAATGGTGCGTCGTCACTTCAGTTTACGTTATGCCAAAGCAACGGAGGTGTTGCAAGCTTTAACACCGCCATCATCCCCCATATCATCAACGATTATTGTTAATACTGCCAAACAAATATACCTTCAAGAAGCCACAAATAGGGTACAACAAGGTAATTTTTCTGTCTTTGCATTGAGAATACTAGAATCTCAGCGGATGGAGTTAGGCTTATCTGAAGATGAAGCTAGGGAAATTCAAGAACAAGTTCTCAAACCTTATCGGGAGTATCAGCGGAAGTTACAGGAGTATGAACAGGCATTGATTGATGCAGTCAATCAACAATATCCCTTTGGCCAGGGAGTTCAAAAGGATTTGCAAGACTATCAAAGATTTTTAGGACTGCGGGATGAAGATATCGCAGCAATAGAAGCACGAGTATTTGCACCGAAGCAAGCAGAATATCAAAGACAGCAAGAAGCCGAAAGATTACGCCAGGAAAAACAAAGAGCAGAATATCAGCGCCAGCAAGAAGAAGCTGAAAGATTGCGCCAGGAAAAACAAAGAGCAGAATTACAAAAACAACATGCAAGAGAATCATCTAAAGTTGTTTCTCCTCCAGGTATTCAAACTCAAATTTTTGAATTTGACACTGCCACTCTAACGGTAAAAAGCTTAGGTTTTTTGGGTAGGGTGAAAACAACTTGTGAAATTCGCCGCAGTCGGGGACGTGCCGAATTCTTCACAGAAAACCTTGGTAATCGTGTAGTTTTACAGATGGTTGCAATTCCTGGTGGTAAATTTTTGATGGGTTCGCCAGAGAATGAGCCAGGACGATATGACTCTGAAAGTCCACAGCATACCGTCACCATTCAACCCTTTTTCATGGGGAAATTTCCTGTCACCCAAGCTCAATGGGCTGCTGTTGCCGCTCTTGGTAAAGTGAATATTGATTTAAATCCCGACCCATCCTATTTTAAAGGTGCGAATCGACCTGTGGAAAAGGTTTCATGGAATGATGCGGTTGAGTTTTGCGCCAGACTATCTCAAAAGACTGGCAAAACCTATCGCTTACCCACAGAGGCAGAATGGGAATATGCTTGTCGTGCAGGCACAACCACCCCGTTTTATTTTGGCGAAACAATTACGACTGATTTGGCAAATTACGACGGCAATTACACATACAATTCTGCTCCAAAGGGTGAATATCGAAAGCAAACAACCGATGTGGGGAAATTTCCTGCTAACCCCTTTGGTTTATTTGACATGCATGGTAATATATGGGAATGGTGTCAGGATGAGTGGCACGAAAATTATAATAATGCACCAATAGACAGTAGTGATTGGCTAATTGATAATGATAATCAATATCGTCTGCTGCGCGGTGGTTCTTGGTACAACGACCCAGCGCTCTGTCGCAGTGCGTTCCGCCCCTGGGACGCAGCCGTCCTCCGTGTCAACCACATTGGTTTTCGTGCTGTTTCCGTCGTTCCCGCGTGAGGACTCAGTAGCCCTTTATACTTTTGCCCTTTAGCACTCTACACTTCTTCTCTTTTCCCTTCTTAACGTCTCGCGCAAAGCGCGATCAAATATTTTTTTAAATTTATCGGATGAGTTATTTACCTATTATACAAAAAACTTACCGAAAAAATGGGTCTAAAGCCCCGTCCTTATAGGACGGCTTTTTATTGTGTTTTCATTAATCTTATACCAGATGTGCTAGTATAAGACAGGAGGTAGAAAGATGCTAGTTTTTGAATTCAAAGCTTATGGAAAGTCAAGGCAATTAGCGGCAATAGATGATGCAATACGCACTGCCAAATTCATTCGCAATAGCTGTATACGGCTATGGATGGATGTTAAAGGCACGGGTAAAAATGATTTGCAAAAATATTGTGCTGTGCTTGCGGCTAATTTCCCCTTCGCAAATGAACTTAATTCAATGGCTAGACAAGCTAGTGCTGAACGAGCATGGTCATCTATCTCCAGGTTTTATGAAAACTGCAAAAAGGGTATTTCCGGGAAAAAAGCGGAAAGTTGCGTGGGCGGCTCTGCCGACTTGAGCAACGCCACTTCCCGCAACGGAGTGGCTCACGCCACTTCCTTCAACCGGGGGAACCCCGGCAAGGGAGTGGCTCAACTTTCCAAGACAGGTTTTCCTCAATTCCAGAAAGATTGTCGTTCTGTTGAGTATAAATCAACAGGATGGAAGCTTGCAGATAATCGTAAATCCATAACTTTCACCGACAAAAAAGGTATTGGTCTTTTAAAACTCAAAGGTACTCGTGATTTGCACTTCTATCAAATTAACCAGATTAAACGGGTGAGATTGGTAAAACGTGCAGATGGTGTATATGTTCAATTTTGCATTGATGTAGACCGTTCTGAGAACATTAAGTCAACTGGAAACACAGTTGGGTTAGATGTTGGTCTCAATGAATACTACACCGATTCTGAAGGGACAATGGTTGAAAATCCAAAGTTTTTGCGTAAAGGTGAAAAGGTTCTTAAGCGTTCACAACGCCGAGTTTCCAGAAAGGTCAAAGGTTCAAAAAACAGAGGCAAGGCAAGACAGATTTTAGGAAAACGCCACCTCAAAATAAGTAGGCAACGTAAAGACCATGCTGTGAAATTAGCACGGTGCGTAGTTCAGTCTAACGACTTGATAGCCTACGAAGATTTGAGGATTAAAAACATGGCGAAAAATCATTGTTTAGCTAAGTCCATCAATGACGCATCTTGGTATCAGTTCCGTGTTTGGCTTGAATACTTTGGAAAGGTATTTAAACGAGTTACGGTTGCGGTTAATCCGCAATATACGAGCCAAGATTGCTCTAGATGCGGTGAAGTTGTTAAAAAAACACTATCCACTCGCACCCACGTTTGTAAATGTGGTTGTGTCATGGATAGAGATGAAAACGCTGCTAGAAATATCCTTAGTCGAGGATTGGGTACGGTAGGGCATACCGGAACCTTTGCACTAGATGCAAGCAACGCTTGGGGAGATGAAACCTCTACTTTTGTTGGTGAAAACCTGCATGAGCAAGTTATGTCTTAGATTCAAGAATCCCCCCACCTTCAGGTCGGGGAGTGTCAAGATTTAATCAAGTTACCCGAAATCCTTAGAACAGGTTTATGGTGCGATCGCTTTTTATCTTGCTAACCAAGAGCTAATTGATGCATATTTAAAGGAAGCTGAGGCAGAGTTTGAGAAACTACAACAGTCCTTAAGAAACAAGAATCCACTTCTATATGAGAAGTTGAAAGCCGCTCAAACTCACAAAAAGAGCAAGATATGACAGTAGTTCGATTTCAAGCTGATGCTGACTTGAAGCAGTTGCAATTTCCTAAAACAGATGTAAAAACTCGGCGTTGCTGAGTAGAAATATGAATTTGTATCACGCAGAGGCAAGGCAGCGCGTTGCGGGGGTTCCCCCCGTTGTAGCGACTGCCGCGCAGAATCGCAGAGAGTAAGAAGTCCATTAGAAATGGACTTTTGCTATTAGACATAGATTTATAATATCAGTGATTGTATACCTGTATTTAGTAATAAATTTTATACCAACAAAAAATAAAATTTGTAGAAACTGGTTTTTTAGCATGGTTATGCAGTTGCTTTCCTGCCAATGAAAAAACACCCAGCTTCTCAGGGAGATTTACAAAAATTTACAACTCAGATTGTTTGGAATTAATTAAATGTCACATACATGAGTTTGACAATATTTAGCATTGCCGATTTCTTGATGCAATTTACTCAATTCAATAATCTGAAATGCTGACCCATCCTGGACTTCGGCAGCAATATAAGCAAATTTTTTACCTCGATAAAACAGGTCTCGATCAATTTTTGTAATGTATCTAGACTTGTTAAAGTCATTAGCAAGGTTGTAACTATAAATATCTTGAACTAGCTTTATTGCTTTAGTATTTTTTCTAGTGAATTTAACATTAGGGTCTCTACTAACGGTTATTCCCTCTTTAATGACTGTTTCATTTGGTAAAGTCACATTGACATAAAAGTATAAATTCCCTTTTGTACCGGAATAACCATAGGCTTCATTGTTATATCTTAAAACTGGTAGTTTTGTTCTGGTTTTGGCCCATTTGATCACAGTATTAATATTTTGTCCTGGAAGTGCATTTACAGGAGCGATCGCCAATATAACAGCTAGTGCAGACATAGCTGCATGGCATAAAAATTTAAATTTATGATTTCTAGACATGATTAACTTTTGATATTATTTAAATTGATTTTTCATTCTGCTTTAATCCTATTTAAGTCTCACCTTCAAGCAAGAGTCTTAGTAATAACAATAAAGAAATTTAAATCAGATGCGATCGCCAGGGTATAAATAGCAGTCTGCTTTGATTTCTCAAGTTACTTGCGTGGTCAGGAAACATGAAAAAAGCAGTATAGCTGTACCTAGCTTCGCAGAAACTAAATATAATTTAGAGATTAATCAAAGTTCATAGAGAATTATTGACTTGTGTGCAGATAAATTAATTGCATTGGCTATATATTTTAATATATTGCTATTCAATTTATATAAAAAAGATATAAAAATTCGTATTATTTTTTCTCGTTTGAATATCAATTCACTCATGCTAATTTTAGATAATGATCAGCTAGTTATTTGCAGATTGGCATCCATCTGAGAAATAGGAGTTAAACAGCACAAAAAAAGATTAACACCTATCATGAATAACCATTGTTTACGAAGCTGCGATCGCCAGCATCATAACTTTGAATTGCAATACCGTCGCGGTATCAAAGATTTACCAACAACGTCCACCCAATTCCCTATTCCCATTCCCCAGCCAGAGAAATAAAAATGAGATTTTGTCTAAGATTCAGCACAAGTGACTACTTCTGGAACTTGATCCCTCAAGGCTAAAGATTGTACATACTTCTTAATAAATCAGCCCTGAGAACGCAAAACGTTCTAATCTAAAAGCTGACTGGGTTAATTTACTGGCAATTTTGAAGACGGTACCTCAAGCTTTAAACGCATGAACATACCGATATGTCAAGCCCCAAAGCAACCCAGACTTAACACATAAATGATTATGATGGGAGTTTTACAAATCCGATGAGTGTTAAGGCAAGTGGTGGAAGCTCAGTTGCGCGTCCGCAACTATATCAAACCCTAGCTGTGGCAACAATTTCCCAAGCAGAGCAACAAGACCGCTTTTTGGGAAATGGTGAACTAAATGAACTAGCAAGCTATTTTGCGTCTGGTGCAAAGCGTCTAGAAATTGCTCAGACTCTCACGGAAAATTCCGAGATTATCGTATCTCGGGCTGCCAACCGGATTTTTGTTGGTGGTTCGCCCATGGCTTTTTTAGAAAAGCCCAGAGAACCAGAACTAGTGATGGCCAGCACTAGTGCTAGTAGTGGTGGTGCAGATGTACAAGAGGGAATGAAACTAGGAACTGTAACCTACGTTGAAAGCCGTGGTGGATTCCTAGAAAATTTACGCTCAATATTTAACTCATCCCCCAGCGGCCCAACACCTCCAGGCTTTAGACCAATTAACGTTGCTCGTTATGGCCCAAGCAACATGGCGAAAAGCTTGCGGGACTTATCCTGGTTCTTGCGCTATGCTACTTATGCGATCGTTGCTGGCGACCCCAACATCATCGCTGTCAACACACGCGGTTTGCGGGAAATCATTGAAAATGCCTGCTCTGGTGAAGCAACACTAGTGGCATTACAAGAAATCAAAGCCGCAGCCCTTTCTTTTTTCCGCAAGGATGCTGAAGCTACAGAAATTGTGTCTCAGTACATGGATGTACTGTTGACAGAGTTTAAAGCACCTACACCTTCTAACAAACTGCGTCAACGTCCTTCTAGCGACCAACAAGGTTTGCAACTGCCGCAAATTTACTTTAGTGCATCAGAACGGCGTCCCAAGTTTGTCATGAAGCCTGGGTTGTCAGCTAGCGAAAAAAATGAAGTCATCAAAGCAGCTTATCGGCAAATATTTGAGCGCGATATTACCCGTGCTTATAGCTTGTCGATATCTGACATAGAATCCAAGGTAAAAAATGGTGACATCTCCATGAAGGAGTTTGTTCGCCGTTTAACCAAATCTCCCCTTTACCAAAAACAGTTTTACCAGCCTTTTATTAACAGCCGAGTTATCGAGCTGGCTTTCCGTCATATCCTGGGTCGGGGGCCAAGTAGCCGCGAAGAAGTACAAAAATACTTCTCGATAATTTCTAACGGTGGTTTGGCAGCCTTAGTGGATGCTTTAGTAGATTCTGACGAATACAGCGACTATTTTGGTGAAGAGACAGTACCATACCTCCGGGGTTTGGGTCAAGAAGCACAAGAATGTCGCAACTGGGGGCCACAGCAAGACCTGTTTAACTACAGTGCGCCTTTCCGCAAAGTACCCCAGTTTATCACCACATTTGCTGCTTATGAACAACCACTACCAGACCAACATCCCTATGGTTCTGGTAATGACCCCTTAGAAATCAAGTTTGGGGCAATTTTCCCCAAAGAAACCCGTAACCCCAGCAGCAGACCAGCTTTCTTTGGTAAAGATACTAAGCGCATTCTCATTCACCAAGGGCCAGGGATTAATAACCAAAACAGTAATCCCAAGGCGCGGGGCGTGGCTCCTGGTTCTTTAGGGGCTAAAGTGTTTAAGTTGGATCAACTTCCAGGCACTATTGGTAAAAAAGCTCCTAAAGGTGCAAGCATCAAATACTCTGAAAGCTCAACGCAGGCGGTGATTAGAGCCGCTTACTTACAAGTTTTCGGTCGCGATGTTTACGATGGTCAGCGCTTAAAAGTGCAAGAAATTAAGCTAGAAAACGGCGACATTTCTGTGCGCGAGTTTATCCGGGCCTTGGCTAAGTCAGATGTATTCCGCAAGATGTACTGGACATCCTTGTATGTCATGAAAGCGGTTGAGTACATCCATCGGCGGTTGTTGGGTCGTCCTACCTACGGTCGTCAGGAAACAAACAAATACTTTGATATCTCCGCCAAGCAAGGTTTCTATGCACTGGTTGATGCGATCATTGACAGCGTGGAATACGGTGAGGCTTTTGGTGAAGATACAGTTCCTTATGAACGGTATTTAACTCCTTCTGGTGTGGCATTAAGACAGCTGCGGGTTGGTAGCATTCGCGAAGACGTGGGATCGAGAATCGATAAAGAAGCAACCCCACGCTTTGTGGAACTGGGTACAGTCTCGCAAACACGGTCAGAACCAGATATCCAATTCCGCATCAACCAAGGTGTCAGCAAGCAGCGCGAACAAACCAAAGTCTTCAAGTTGGTAGCAAATATTAGCGACAAAGTTGCAGTGAAAACTGTAATTAGTGCTGCCTATCGTCAGATTTTTGAACGCGATATTGCACCTTACATCGTCAAAAACGAATTTACGGTGTTAGAAAGTAAGCTGGGTAACGGCGAAATCACCGTTAAGGAATTTATTGAAGGTTTGGGTTACTCGAATCTCTACCTCAAAGAATTCTACACACCGTATCCCAACACCAAGGTAATTGAGTTAGGAACCAAGCACTTCTTGGGACGCGCACCAATTGACCAGGCAGAAATCCGCAAATATAACCAAATTTTAGCTACCCAAGGGATTCGCGCCTTTATCGCTGCCCTGCTCAATAGTGCCGAGTATCGCGAGGTCTTTGGTGAAGATACAGTGCCTTATCGGCGCTTCCCAACTCTACCAGCAGCCAACTTCCCGAATACCGAGAAGCTCTACAATCAACTCACCAAGCAAAATGATGATGTGGTTGTGCCTAGCTTTGAGCCAGTGAAATCCGGCGTAGATAATGGTACTACGTCGAGTTTAACGCAGGCGATCGCAGATTTATCTGTAGAATTGGGTCGTTCTTCTAACAACGCTCTTACACAGTCTGTAGAGGTTGTAAATAGCCGTCGCCAACCTACACGCATTTATCGGCTGAGTATCGGTGCTAATGAGGCAGAAATCCAACAGGTAGTTAACGCCGCTTACTCTCAGGTATTAGATTTATTTGATGGTCAGGTTCCCAATCATTACCGCCATCCGGAACTAGAAAGCAAACTCGGCAATCAAGAAATTTCTGTGCGCGAGTTTGTCCAAGCACTAGCTAGTTCAGAAATCTATCACCAACGCTTCTGTGTGCCTTATCCCAACACCAAAGTGATTGAGTTCCTCTTCCGTCACCTGTTAGGACGTACAGTGGCTAATCAAGACGAAATTAGCCAATACAAAGAACTGTTAGCTAATAGCGGTTTACCAGCCACTGTAGAGGCAATCGTGAATCATCCAGAATATACCCGCTACTTCGGAGAAGATGTGGTGCCTTACCAGCGCTTCATCCCTGCTAGCAGGTAGTTTTCAAAGGAACTGGGGACTGGGAACTTACCCAGTACCCAATCCCCTTAACCTTTCGTAACAATGCTTTCAGAATGCAAATTTGGTTGTAAATCTGAAAAAGAATATTACAAAGTGTTAAGAGCAGTCATAAATGCTCAACAGAATGCCGGAGAATGTTTTGCGGAAGGTAGCTGTGTTTTAGAGCTTGTGTACTGGTTATTAACTTAAGTAGGCTAGTAAAAAACTAATCTATGCCAGTTATTTAACTGTTGTTTCAAAAGCATAAGAACACAAAACTACTCTCAACCAAATTTAAAGTCGCACCAGTTTAATTAAATTCTGGTTTCATTAGTTTTTGGAGGAATCCATTAATGAGTATCGTCACGAAGTCCATCGTGAATGCTGATGCAGAAGCCCGCTACCTCAGCCCTGGCGAATTAGATCAAATCAAAAGCTTTGTTGCAGCTGGTGAGCGTCGCCTCCGCATTGCTCAAATTTTGACCGAAAACCGCGAGCGGATTGTAAAAACAGCAGGCGACCAACTTTTCCAAAAGCGCCCTGATGTTGTCTCTCCTGGTGGCAACGCTTACGGCCAAGAAATGACCGCTACTTGTCTGCGTGACCTAGACTACTACCTCCGCCTCATCACCTACGGAATCGTTTCTGGTGATGTTACCCCCATCGAAGAAATTGGTGTTGTGGGTGTTCGCGAAATGTACAAGTCCCTTGGTACCCCTATCGATGCTGTAGCCGCAGGCGTAACAGCGATGAAAGGCGTTGCTGGTGGACTATTGTCTGCTGAAGATGCTGGTGAAGCTGGCTCTTACTTCGACTACCTAGTCGGTGCGATGCAGTAAGCTCAAACTGTTTCCTCAACACGAAACAGAAGTATTGCAATAAGGTTGGAAATAAGGAAATAACAACATGCAAGACGCAATTACCGCTGTCATTAACTCTTCAGACGTTCAAGGTAAGTACCTAGATTCATCTGCTTTAACCAAGTTGAAAGGCTACTTCGCAACTGGTGAACTGCGCGTCCGTGCGGCAGGCACAATTAGTGCTAACGCAGCTGCGATCGTTAAAGAAGCTGTAGCTAAGTCCTTACTATACTCTGATATCACCCGTCCCGGTGGCAACATGTACACCACCCGTCGCTACGCTGCTTGCATCCGCGACTTGGACTACTACTTGCGCTATGCAACCTACGCTATGTTAGCTGGCGATCCTTCCATCCTGGATGAGCGTGTACTCAACGGTTTGAAAGAAACTTACAACTCCTTGGGTGTTCCCGTCGGTGCTACCGTACAAGCTATCCAAGCAATCAAAGAAGTAACCGCTAGCTTAGTAGGCCCCGATGCTGGTAAAGAAATGGGCGTTTACCTAGACTATATCTCCTCTGGCTTAAGCTAATAGCTGGTTTGCACTTAACTTCTATTAGGTGCGAATTTATTAAGGTCTGGAAATCAATTATGAGTGCTAGAGCGTTTTATTGCTTATCATGTTGAATTGCTCAGCAATGAGTATGAGCGGTCTAGTATTGATGCTTGATTTCCAGCCTTGGAGTGATTAATTTAAAAAAAATTGCGTAAAAGATCCACTCCCTGCTTTTTGTTTGACATAAAAAAGTTTTCACAATCACCACAGGAGATTTAAAGATATGGCACGTTTGTTTAAAATTACTGCTTGCGTTCCCAGCCAAACCCGAATTCGTACCCAACGTGAACTGCAAAACACCTACTTTACTAAGCTAGTTCCTTACGAAAATTGGTTCCGCGAACAGCAACGGATTCAAAAAATGGGCGGCAAAATCGTGAAAGTGGAATTAGCAACTGGTAAGCAAGGTACTAATGCTGGATTGCTGTAATTACTATATATAGACCTAACATTATTGTAGGGAGTTGCAAAGAGGTCATCAAAGACCTCTTTTTGTTGTTAGCTAATCAAACATATTTACCAAACGATAATCTCGATTATATAGCGGAACTGGAGCCTTAGTATTTCGTTTTTGTTTAGCTTCCTCCACAGTTTCATCAAATACAATTAGCGTTTCTTTACCAACCTTCAGCCAATCTTTATAAGGCACGCTCATATCTGCTTCCACACCACCAATATTTGGTGCTACCATTGCCCGATAAGCCTCATTAAATTTTCTGCGAAACCGAAAATCAATTGAAATTCTTAGACCTTCAGTTTTTCGTCTAACTGTTTGATGTAATCCACGGGCATCGTTGAAATACATCGTACCGTGTTGTAGTTGCGCTTCTGTGTAGGAAACAACCATGGGAATATCTCGCCCTTGATCAAAATCTGACATCACCCGCATAGCTTGTAATTCCATTTCACGGGGCATTTCACCTGCTTCAATGGTGATGTCATTGATATCTCCAAATAAAGGCAAAACCACCACAGTAGCATCAGCAGGCACACCCGCCCAAACATCGCTATGACATTTGGAACTAGCAAAAGGTAAACGAGTCTTCTCAACGTCAGTCTTACCATACACCATGCGGAGATTAACTGGTAAATCTACCGCGTCAATAACGTCATTTGCTCCTAGCTGATAAAAAGCCTCAGCAATACTTTTTTGTAGGAGGTTAAATTCCAGGGTGTGTTCCCGCTTTGGTGCTAAAAGTCCTGTGCCAGTGTAGTTTGGTAAAGTGTTTCTGGCTTTCAGCAACTGTTCCAGCATTTCAGCTTCTGAAAGAATGATGGGACTATTGAGACATGCACAAATATAATTTGCCGCAGCAACTTGGATGTGCTGGAATAATTCAGGCTTTAAAGTGTGTTCAAATAACAGCCTATATTGCCGTCTTGTAGCTATTTTATCAGCAAGCTCATCAAAGAGGCGATCGCCAAGCCGAGAGAATGCGATCGCATTTTCATTGTCCGACTGTTTCAGTATTGGTGAACCTGTTAATAGCCCTTCCATAATCATTCTTCCTAAAGTTCTTAATCAATCAGTTGGCCAAAAAATTTATCCAACCAGGTTTAGTTACTAAAAACTAACAGCTTTATTTTTTTTATACATCATTAAAATTACTGTTTTCTGATTGAAAAAGATATTTAAATAACTATTTTTAGTGAATCCAAAACTGAATATTTCAAGCAAGCTTAAACTTTGGAGCCAGCGAAAAATATATATTTATTTGAAACTTTATTATTCGCTTATTTCAATAAAATAATGTAAACTCACTCTGTATTTTTTACTAGTTTTATAAAGTAATCAAAAAATAAAATTTAATATTTTTTTGAAACCTCCTTATAAATACGCACTACATCTCTATAAATCTCCGAAAAAGCAAGGAAATAAAAATCAGTAATCTCATCATTATAAACACAATGAGGAGATGTTAAAACGTAAACATTCGATTCAGCAAACAGCTTTTTTGATACAAGTTTTTATAGCTAGTGTAAATATCAGATTTACAAATGTCAAAGTCAAACAATAAAACCTTAACTCAAAATTTATACAATAGCACAGCATCACAATGGATTAGATCAGAACCCAGTTCACTTTCAGACTTTACAGCCCGACCTTTTATATTAGAGCTTTGCGAACCTATAACTGGGTTGCGAGTACTTGATTTGGGTTGTGGAGAAGGTTATTGCAGTCGAGAATTACGCCGACGCGGTGCTGCACAAGTACATGGAATTGACTTATCTCAAGCCATGATTAATGCAGCACGCTCGCAAGAAGCAGAAGAAACCCTGGGTATTAGCTACGAAGTAGGATGCGCTACTGACCTCAAACAATTTGACGATGGAACAATTGATTTAGTTGTAGCAGTTTTTCTTTTTAACTATTTGACAACTACTCAAACTCAGCAATGTATGGCTGAAGTCGCACGCCTTCTCAGTCCAGGCGGACGGTTTGTGTTTAGTGTACCCCATCCATCCTTTCCTTATATACACAAGGGTGAATATCCGTTTTATTTTCAAGTTGAGGGTGCGGGTTATTTTAGCAAGCGAGATCAGCAGTTTCCTGGTCGTATTTGGAAACGAGATGGTTCTTGGCTAAACGTCCAGCTAGTTCATAAAACTCTTGAAGATTACTTTGATGCATTGAAAAATGCTGGCTTCAATACAATGCCAACCTTGCGAGAATTAAAAGTCACTCCAGAACATCTTGCAGTGGATGAATCATTCTTTAGTCCTCTAATTGATATACCACTTCATCTAGCGATACAAATATCAAAATGAAAAATCTAAAAAATCTATCTTATTTGAACAAGCACTCATTACGTGGAATTACAGAGAAGCACTCACTCTGGAAGCATGAATTTCTCACCGATTGTCGCAGAGGCAATCTGTCCTTAAAAGAAGTACAAGTATTAGCCGTTCAAATGTATAAATTTTCTAAAGAATTTAATCGCATATTAGCTGGTATTTTGTCTTGTTGCCAAGAAGAAAGTGTGCAATTAGTAATTTTAGAAAACCTATTCGATGAAATGGGACAGGGGGATGTCAGTCAGGCGCATCCAGAATTATTTCGTCGCTTCACTCGCGCATTAGGCATTGATGACAATATTTTGGCTACACTACCCACTGCGCCTGAAACTCAAGCTTTAATTGAAACCTATTTGAGAATACCTCATAAATATGGCTATCTGGCTGCTTTAGGTGCTGTTTGTTATGCTTCAGAAGGAATTGTTAGTTCACTCTACACTCAGCTTTATCAAGGAATTGTGGGTGCTGCTCCTTTACCTAAAGAGTCTTTAATCTTTTTTGAGGTTCATATTGATGTGGATGATAGTCATGCAGCTAAGTTAGCAGCAGTAATTGAGCCGCGCATTCTCAAAAAAGAGGAAGAAATCAAAGTCAAGCTGGCTATTGTTGAAGCAATGGATGCGCGTTTCCAATTCTTTAACGGAATTCAGCGTCAAATTTGTGAGTCTAGCTTCTGTGCTGATTCATTGCAACTTTTAACTGTGTAGTTACAAGTTCATAGTGCTGATCTAAATTCAGCTTGGGATTTACACCTGCGTTCTGTGTAAACAATTCAAACAAAAAACATTTTTTAGTTAAAGGATAACTATATGTATGGATTAGTAAACAAAGCAATTCAAGATATGGTTTGTGACCGTTTTGGTGAAAAAACTTGGATACAAATCAAGCAACAAGCAGAAGTAAATGTAGATGTTTTCATTCGTATGGAAGGCTATCCCGATGATATAACTCATCGCTTGGTAAAAGCTGCCAGTATTGTTTTGGGTTTATCTCCCACAGATATTATGCAAGCCTTTGGAGAATACTGGGTACAGTATACATCTGATGAAGGCTATGGGGAAATGATGGATATGAGTGGAGATACACTGCCTGAGTTTCTCGAAAACCTGGATAATCTTCATGCTCGTGTTGGAATTAGTTTTCCTCAGCTTCAACCCCCATCATTTGAATGTAGCGATATGGAGGAAAATTCTCTGAATTTACATTATCGCTCTACCAGAAATGGTTTAACTCCCATGATTGTTGGTTTAGTTAAAGGATTAGGAAAAAAGTTTGAGACAGAAGTAGATATTACCCAAACTCAGAATCGAGATCAGGGTGATGAACACGATGAATTCTTAGTGAAATATAAACCAAATTGAGCGCTGTGTCCATGATTCCTCCTCAACTAAGTCTTTCGCCAGAGTTATTTGCGAAGGCTTTTCCATTTCATTTGGTATTTAATCGGAATCTAGAAATTATACAGGCTGGCAGTGTATTAGAGCGTATCAGTTCTGAGGCACTAGTTGGAAATCATATTGAACAGTATTTCCAATTCACACGTCCTCGAATTTCGATTGATTTTGATGCTATTAAAAAGCAGTCCCGCTCCCTTTTTATCTTGGAGTTTATTCCAAATGGAATGCAAATTAAGGGTCAAATAATGTATCAACAAGAGCAGGAGGTAATATTTTTTCTTGGTTCTCCTTGGATTACTGATACTGCTAGTCTTGCTCCTCTTGGTATTAAATTGAAAGATTTTGCAATTTACGATCCAATAGCAGATTTTCTCTTTTTATTACAAGCTAAGAATACTGCTCTTGCTGATGCTGAAAAATTAACTTCAGAACTGACTCAACAACGTGCAAAACTACGGAATGCACTGCTAATCAAGGATAATCTCACTCAAATTGCTCAGGCACAGGCTCAAAAACTAGAACAATCGCTGAAAGATTTACAGCAAACTCAAGCTCAATTAGTGCAGGCTGAAAAAATGTCTAGTTTAGGACAGCTGGTTGCAGGAGTTGCTCACGAAATTAATAACCCGATTAATTTTATTTACGGTAACTTAAAGTATGTGAATGATTATACTCATGATTTACTCAAACTTGTGCATCTTTACCAAAAGTTTTGTATCAATCCCGCACCAGAAATTCAAAAACTTATCGAATTAATCGATTTGAGCTTTTTGCTCGATGATTTACCAAAAATTTTACATTCGATGGAGGTAGGAGCTGAACGAATTTCTGAAATTGTCTTGTCTCTGCGGAACTTCTCTCGTCTTGATGAAGCAGATATGAAAAAAGTGGATGTTCATCAAGGGCTAGATAGTACTTTATTAATTTTACAAAGCAGGTTAAGAGATAAAGTTAGTCATCCTGCTATTAAAGTAGTTAAAAATTATGGAAGTTTGCCTTTTTTGTATTGCTATCCTAGCCAACTGAATCAAGTTTTCATGAATGTTATTAGCAATGCGATCGATGCTATAGACAGCTATAATAGTGGGCGCTCTATCGCAGAAATTCAAGCTAATCCTGGTCAAATTACAATCACCACAGAAGTTTTAGAAACAAATTATATTGCTATCCGAATTGCTGATAATGGCTTGGGAATAACAGAGGAAGTAAAAGAGCGACTATTTGATCCGTTTTTTACAACTAAGCCTGTTGGCAAAGGTACAGGATTGGGTTTATCAATTAGTTATCAGATTGTAGTTGAAAAACACAAAGGTAAATTTCAGTGTATCTCAGAGCCTGGTAAGGGGGCAGAGTTCTTGATTGAAGTACCATTGTTAATTGATGTTCAAACAAATTGCTTGAAAACAGTAAATCTTGTGACACAAACCTGCTGAAAATTAGTTTGATACGAGGATAATTATAAGCGATCGCGTCAATCTTTTACTCAATTTAATTTTATTCAAAGCTATAATTATTAATATTTTTCGTTTTTTGTATAGGAAAATGCACTTTTGAAGCATCTCTATAAAAGCTCAAAGTTGTGCAAAATATATTATTTAAATTGTATTGGGTTTAGAGAATTTTATTTTTTTGCAGGTTTGGCTTGTTTAAAATCGCGATTTAGCAGTTGTGCTAACTCGGTTGTACTCAGTGATTGAATAAGACTTAAACTCAGGGATTTAGTAGATATTGTTTGGGTGTAAGCCGCGTTAAGGTAACGAATATATTTTGACTTGCCAGTAACGTAAGTTTGGAAGAAAGGCAAACTCAAAACATTCATGTAACGCCTTCCTTGAGAAGCATCACCAACTATTTCGGGAGGTAATGCTATTTGTGAACTTGTAGAATTACTATTACCAATGGTGGAAAAATGAGTACCACCTACAAGCATGACAAGATATTTTTGTGAATTGGCAAACCAAGAAAAAGGTAGAATTTGTTCGTATAAAGCTGGTGTTACGGTATCGCCACTACTACCAACGATCATGACTGGTATTTGAATTTGGCTTAAGCCAGCTTTGCCAAAAATAGAGCTAGTAATTGGATTAACTGCGATCGCTGCTTTAACTCTATCATCACGCAAGTTATATTCCTGAGTGTTACTATTTAATTCCAAAGCACGACATTGAAGTAGCAAAGATACGTTCCAAGTATCTTGAAGTGCTTCTAGTTGACAGTCTTTTTTTAATTGTTCAAAGTTAATTTTACCGCCTGCCAAGGCTAAGGCTGTATAGCCACCAAGGGATTGACCAAACACTCCTACTTGTTGCAGATTGAAGCGGCCTTTAAATCGAGAATTAGATTGGTTAGCTTTTTCTAGTTGGTTAAGAATGTATTTTACATCCAAAGGGCGGTCTTGAAATTCACTTGGTTTTGCTACTTCGCTGGCATGGCCATTTAATAATGCTCGCAATTGCTTCGCATCGCTACCTGGATGATTAGGAACAACTACAGCAAATCCGTGAGAAGCTAAATGAGTGGCTAAATATTGAAAATTGCTGCTGTCCAAACCCAAACCGTGAGAAATCACAATTACATGTGCATGATTCTGACCATTGGGAATATAAATATCAGTCAATAAAATTCGATTACGTGTCAAGTCAAAAAACTTTAATGTATGTTTTTGTAGCTTAAACTTTCCTTGAGTGCGTAAATCTGGCAACTGCGAGAAATCTAGTTGAGAAACGCTAGCAGCTTCTATGTTTGACTTTTGGGAAACGGCGGCGATAGCGCGGTTAGTTTCGTTGACGAGTTTTTCCAGTTCTCCAGCTATTCCTAAACTCTCGGCTAAATCGAGATGAATGCTACTCGTAGGATACTTACGTAATAAGTTTAATATTGTCAAGCCTCCTGGTTCAGCAGCGGCTAAAATTAGCGCTGAACGCAAAGCATAAAATCCTGGTTGTGGTTGACGAGATTTAGTTTTAATCACTTGTGTCAACCGACGCAGCAAAAACTCTCCTTGTGGTGTGTAGAGAAATTGCGAAACCACTACCGGACTAACTTTGATTTGCAGGTGTAAAATCCGTCGTAATTCTTGCAACTGTTGTTGTGAAAGATACTGCTGATACGTTGCTAAATCGTCATCTATGACACCGCTGGTGGCATACTTTTCTAAAGCTGCAACTGAAATAGAAAGCTCTAAAGCCGAATAAGATGCATAAATTCGTTCTGCTGCAATGATACAATTGTTACCATTTAATGTTGGCAGCAACATCGAAAGAACCAGCAAGAGCGAATTTTTTCTCAGGACGCTGGCCCAATTACCAAAAAAACTATTCATCGCTTAACTGTTTTGATGATGTTTCACATCGCTCAACTATTTTGGTGATGTTATTGCACGAGTGTTAACTTTGGTAGTTCTTTGGACACCCTTTTTGGATTATTTAATATTTTTTGCCCTAGTTATATGGATTTTTATTAAGGTTTCTCCTTAATAAAAATATCCAAAGTTAGATGCTATGCAGTTACATAGTTAAGTAAATTTTCTACCTAGATAGTGATTTAATTTACTAGTTATTGCTTGCTGACTAGAAAATGATAACAAATAAAAAATTATTAAACCTCAGTATTTTTAATGTAACTTTGAATATGCCAACAATTACTCTAATTAAACAAGCTGTAAATACTGAACAAAGAGTTACATTAATCAGCTTTTCCCAAAGCGATCGCTACAGAACCTACTACTACTAAAATTGCTCCCAATATTCCTAACAATGTGAAGTGTTCTGAGTTAATTAAAGAGGGTGTAATTGCTGATACCAGCACAACTGATATTAAAGTCACAATTGGAGCTAAAGCTAATACTGCACTTACCCTTGATGCTTCCCAATGTTCTAATGATTCTGCAAAAGCACCGTAAGCAATTAGAGTATTCAAAGCACAAAAAAGTAGTACTCCTAAATGTAAAGTATCCAGTGTAAAAATTGTTTTTACTCTAGCTAGAGGAGTGAATAATAAAGTACATCCTCCGTAAATAATTAGCATAATATTGGCAGAAGAAAAAGATTGTAACAACTGCTTTTGGCACAGAGCATAAATAGCCCAAGTTGCTGCGCCCAAAGCAATTAAAGCACTACCAAGAATATAAGTACCATGGGCTGTAATTAAATTGGCGAGTTGCTCGCGAAAAAATAAAATGTAACCGCAAGTAAGTACACCTATACCAATCCACTGAAATAGCCGATAGCGTTCTTTGAAAATAAATAACCCTCCTAAACTTAGCAATAGAGTAGATAATTGGATACTAACCTCAGCATTAGCAGGTGATGTCAGCGCTAGACCTTGCATAAACAGGAAATAATTACTAGCCAAAGATATCGTAGCGATCGCTAACAATTTCCCAGAATCAGAACTAAGTTGTTGTCGGGTTGGTAATTTACCCTGTATTCCGAGATAAACAGCTAACAAAGCAAACGATACTAAGAAGCGAAACCAAATAATGGTATAGACATCAAGCGCTTGCAGCACTACTGTTAGGGCAATAGGTAAAATTCCCCATAACAAGACAGTTAATAGTGATAATGCTAGTCCTAATCGCCAACGACCAGAACTTTTATGTAATGACATATGGGGAATGGGGGATGGGGAATAGAGAATGTGAAGCCGCCAGAGGTTAAACTGACGGCTTCTGCATTATCTCTTACGCAAAGCACTTGATTTGTGGTAGCTAAAAATCGCTGACTAAATACGCGATCGCACAAATTTCTCCAATCTATCCATTCCTTTTTCGATGGTTGCCATGTCTGTGGCGTAGGAGAGGCGAATATTGTGATCGGCACCAAAAGCAATTCCTGGAATCACTGCTACTTGCTGTTCTTCTAGTAATGCATCACAAAATTGCAGGGATTTCAAACCTGTTTTGCTGATGTCGGGGAACAGATAAAAAGCACCGTCTGGTTTAGGACAACTCAATCCGGGAATGGCGTTGAGTCTATCTAGCATTACCTGTCGCCGTTTGGCGAAGGCTTGACGCATTTCTTCCACACAGTCTTGGGAACTTTGTAGCGCAGCGATCGCGCCATATTGGGCAAAGGTACACACGTTGGATGTACTATGTCCTTGGATGGTACTCGCGGCTTTAATGATTTCCACTGGCCCTGCTAAATAGCCAATACGCCATCCTGTCATCGAGTAAGCTTTGGCGAACCCGTTGCTAATGAGAGTCCGGTCAAAAATTTCCTTACCCAAGGAACCGATGCTGATATGTTCTGCACCGTCGTAGAGAATTTTTTCGTAAATCTCATCAGAGACAACAAAGATATCTGCATCAACTATTACTTTTGCCAGTGCTTTGATTTCATCTGGCGTGTAAACCATCCCTGTAGGATTAGATGGGGAGTTGAGGATAAATAGTTTGGTTTTGGGTGTAATGGCTTTACGGAGTTGCTCAGGAGTAATTTTATAACCTGTTGAAGCATCTGCGGGTACAATTACAGATACCCCACCAACCAATGTCACCATTTCGGGATAACTTAACCAATAGGGTGCGGGGATAATTACTTCATCACCCGGATCAATTAGTGCCACGACTAAGTTATACAGAGAATGCTTACCACCATTAGTGACGATGACATTCTCTGCTTTATAATCTAGACCGTTATCAATTTTGAGCTTGTGGGCGATCGCTTCCCTTAACTTTGGTTCTCCAGCTGCTGCACCATACTTGGTTTTGCCTTCATCCAAAGCTTTTACTGCTGCGGCTTTAATGTGCGCTGGCGTATCAAAATCTGGTTCTCCAGCGCTAAAACTGCAAACATCTATTCCTTCTACCTTCAATGCCTTAGCTTTAGCTGCGATCGCTAGGGTCAAAGAAGGAGTCACCTGACTTACTCTTGCTGCCAGTTTCATTCTTATCTTTATTCGGCAAATCTCTAACCTATTTAAGGATATCCTACAATCTTCATCGAGATTTAGCTTTTCTAAATTCTGGTGGGGAATGAGGATTGGGGACTAGGGACTGGGGACTGGGGATTGGGGACTGGGGATTGGGGATTGGGGACTGGGGACTGGGGACTGGGGATTGGGTAATTATCTTTCTTCCTCACTCCCTCATCTTCCTCATCTCCCTCACCCTTAAGCTATAGTCACATCCGGTGATAAGTAAACCTCTTGGATGGCGTGAAACAGCTTCACTCCTTCCTCAAATGGACGTTGAAACGTCTTTCGTCCAGAGATTAATCCTGTACCGCCAGCGCGTTTGTTAATCACAGCAGTGCGAACTGCTTCGGCAAAGTCATTTTTGCCAGTTGCCCCACCAGAATTAATTAGTCCCGCACGTCCACAGTAGCAATTTAGTACTTGGTAGCGAGTCAAATCAATGGGGTGATCAGTTGTCAATTCTGTGTAAACTCGCTCATCGGTTTTGCCGTAACTCTTACCTGCGGCTTTGGCGACTGCACCGTAACCATTGTTACATTCAGGTAATTTTTGCTTAATGATATCAGCTTCAATTGTCACGCCCAAATGATTTGCTTGTCCGGTTAAATCAGCAGCTACATGATAATCTTTATCTTGTTTAAAAGCATTATTACGTAGATAGCACCAAAGAATTGTTACCAAACCTAATTCATGGGCACGTTTGAAAGCTTTGCTGACTTCTTGAATTTGCCTAGTAGAATTTTCTGAACCAAAGTAAATTGTTGCACCTACCGCTACTGCTCCTAAATTCCAAGCTTGTTCGACATCAGCAAACATAACTTGATCAAATTGGTTGGGATAAGTTAGTAGTTCGTTGTGGTTGATTTTGACAATAAAAGGGATTTTGTGAGCATACTTACGTGAGACGCTACCCAAAACCCCTAAAGTTGTCGCTACAGCATTACAACCTGCGGCTATTGACAATTTGACGATGTTTTCTGGATCAAAGTAAATCGGATTGGGTGCAAAAGATGCACCTGCTGAGTGTTCAATTCCTTGATCAACTGGGAGAATAGACAGATAACCAGTATTTGCCAGACGACCTGTAGAATAAAGTTGTTGAAGATTACGTAATACTTGTGGATTGCGATCGCTATTCAGCCAAACTCGATCTACAAAATCTGGCCCTGGCAAATTTAGTAAATCTTGAGAAACTTTTGCCTTATAGGTGAGCAAATCTTCTGCTTCTTTACCTAGCGATGACTCGATAAAATTAGGTGCAGATAGCGTTGTAGTCATAAGCGTTTTCCTCAAACTTGAGAAAATGACCTTGCTTTTAACATAGCATTTTTAATATTGGCGACTTGGTTAAATAATTCGTAATTCGTAATTTGTAATGACGCGACGCTCCTGCGTCGCTAACGCTGACGCTCGTACCTCGCTACCGCTTCGCTAACGCTATCGAGGACTCGCTCTAAGCGAATCTATGCCGCAGGCTTTACGCTGCGCTAACGTAATTAAGTTTTGTACCAACACAAAACTTGCCGGTTATGGAATCGGGGGATTTAAACCCACGGAACTGGTTAACAGCAGATTAACTAAGACTATTAACATTTACAGCAGAAATAACTGAAAAAATATGTCTATAAGAGGATTGACACTACATTTGTTTATCAAAAGTATCCTCCGATTGTAGCAAACTGGTTATAATTATCTTCCATCCGTCTTAGAAATCAAACTCAAATCTGCATGGTGTTAATATGGGACGCGCTCGGTCTAAATCTGACTTACCTACAAAAATTTGTCCGGTATGTCAACGTCCTTTTACATGGCGCAAGAAATGGCAAGATTGCTGGGACGAAGTAAAATACTGCTCAGAACGTTGTCGTCGTCGCCGTTCTGAGGCTCAAGATGAAACTAAACGCGACTGAAATACAAATATTACAAGGGGTAAATGGAGCTACAGGTGCAACCTAAATTAATTATTCATGGGGGAGCTGGTAGTTCTCTCCACGGTAAAGGAGGATTAGAGGCGGTGCGCCGATCGCTTCATACAGTAGTAGAAGAAGTCTATTCTCTGTTACTGTCGGGAACAACTGCCTCCGAGGCAGTAGTACAAGGATGCTACATGTTAGAAAATGATCCCCGCTTTAATGCTGGTACTGGTTCAGTATTACAATCTGATGGTCAAATCCGCATGAGTGCCTCTTTAATGGATGGCGCATTAGGGCGTTTTAGTGGTGTGATTAATGTCTCACGGGTGAAAAATCCGATTGAATTGGCGCAATTTCTTCAAACTTCACCAGATCGGGTACTGTCGGATTACGGTTCAGCTGAATTGGCGCGAGAATTGCAACTTCCCACTTATAATGCTCTGACTGAATTGCGCTTACAAGAGTGGATACAAGAGCGTCATGATAATTTTAAAAGTACGATGGCTAGCGTCGTTGCAGAACCAGAACTAGCTGAAACTAGCAATGCCCGCCGGGGTACAATTGGAGTAGTAGCTTTAGATACAAACGGTAAACTGGCTGCTGCAACCTCCACAGGTGGTAAAGGCTTTGAACGTATTGGCAGAGTAAGTGATTCTGCGATGCCTGCGGGTAATTATGCTACAGAATATGCTGCTGTTAGTTGTACAGGGATTGGTGAAGATATCATCGATGAGTGTTTAGCAGCAAGAATTGTAGTGCGTGTGACTGATGGTATGTTTCTCAAGGATGCCATGCAGCGCTCATTTACAGAAGCACATCACAACAAAAGGGATTTAGGAGCGATCGCACTAGACGCCAATGGCGCGATCGCTTGGGGTAAAACTAGCGAAATCTTACTTGCAGCCTACCATGACGGCGAACAGATTGGTGATACTTTAGAGTGGACTGGCAACGACGAACTCACAAGTTATTGCTAAATCATGTAAAAGGGACTAAGAGCTAGTATTAATTTAGACTTTTCAAATAACCTCTTACTCCCTACCCACGCAAATAATTTCATTAATCTGTTCCCTGTTCCCTTCCATTATGATAGCGATCGCCGATCAAAACTACTTTACCCCTGAAGAGTACCTCAAACTAGAGGAACAAAGTTCTACCAAACACGAATATATTGACGGCTACATCTACGCCATGGCTGGAGCGCTTGACCCCCATGTCACTGTTGCCGGAAACTTGTTTGCGCTCCTCCGTAGTCATGTGCGGGGTTCTGGTTGCCGTGTTTATATCGCTGATATGAAAGCACGTATTGAAGCTCTTAATCGCTTTTATTATCCCGATGTGATGGTTACTTGCGATCAACGAGACAAAGAAACGCCAGCTTATAAAAGGTTCCCCTGTTTAATTGTTGAAGTTTTATCTGATTCTACTGAAGCCTTTGACCGGGGCGACAAATTCGCAGATTATCAAGTGCTGGAAAGTTTACAAGAATATGTATTAATTAATACAAAACGCCAACGAGTCGAATGTTTTCGTCGCAATGATGAAGGACTGTGGGTTTTGCAATCCTACATAGCAGAAAATAAATCATTTCGACTTAACAGTGTAAATTTTGAGGAAACAATCGCATCACTTTACGAAGACGTAGTTTTTGAATCATAAATTATCTATTTAGTTTGTTGGGAATGCCTTCACAACCACCGGGAATAGTACCTCTGGTTGCTTCACCACCCCAGGCGCAACAATAGTGACGTATTGACTCAGACATCCGTTTTGCATTGGTGAAATCAGCGTTTTCTACGACTGCACCAGTGTGTTCGCCAGTTTTGTAGTTTGGGGGTTCGGTGCGACTGCGGGGTGATGCTTGCTCATGGGAACCATAAAACAGACGAGTTGTATTTAAGTCTGCACCACTGAGATTGCCATCATATAAAATTGTGCGGGAAAGGTTGGCTTTGACTAAATCACAATCACTGAGATTGGCACGGACAAGATTAGCTTCGCTCAGATCAGTCCAACGCAAGTCTGTACCAGAAAGATCGGCTGCGGCTAACATGACGCCTAAGTCGATGACACGCACACCTTCTAAGCGGTCTTCGGCGTAACCACCAACACCATTGAGAATGGCTCGACCTAAACGACGATCGCGTTTTAGGGGTGTCAGCAATTTAGAACGAGACAGAAAACGGAGAATCTTGGCTTTACCACTGCCATCGACACTACTCAAAATTGCTGCTGTGCGTCCTTCGGCGATCGCTCTTTCTTGGGGCCAATCTTCTAATAATCCTTCTTCATCTAATACTAAGTCGGAAACGCCTTGAAAATAAGAATCGATCGTTTGCTGTTGAGTAATGATGTTTTGCTGAACTGTGAGCAGGTTTTGTTGAATTGTCAGGTCTTTGGATATCACGTATTGTCGCCAGGCTACATAAACGGCAATAATAGCAATCAAAATTTGTCCCAAAGCACCAAACCATTCTGCTAGTGTACCAGAGGCTTCCCAGTTAATTTTACGTCCCCAAGCAAGTAGGCGATCGCCCACTCCGGTAAACCTGACTAAGCCGAAAATTGCTACTAGTAGCCCCAAAAAAGCCACAAACAGCGTGCGGTCTTGGGGTGAAAACCACTCACTAAGTAAAAATTGCAACCAAGGCAATAGCATCGCTACAGACAACAACAAAGTTGCTACGGTTCCGAGAAGACCTATGATCGAGTTATTTGTAGCAAATCCAATGATAGTGATGGCGATCGCCATCAGCATCAGCAATAATGCCCTTGGTTTAACCGTGAATCGATCACTAGTGTATTGCCTAAAAAGCGAACGAGCTTGTTTGAGAGTAGTTGTATTTTGCGGAGATTGCAAAGACGTAATAGCAGCGAGTGCTTGTTGTGTAGCTAGTCCTTCGGGGGTTAGATTATTTTCACATCCGCTTCCTTCAAAGTCATCTGGTTGCAGGTCGTCGTATTCTGGCACAGGTTCTGAGGTTGGTAGATTCGAGTAGTTAGATTCAATCGTCATGCTTTCTATTTTGCCCCAGTAGGTTCAATTCCACAAAATTAGCTCATGAGGGAAAGAAAAAAGATTTTTATTTCCTTGTTGTGAGCTATTTGTTTGCGCGTGCTTGTCTTAAAAATTGGGACACTTCGCTCTAATTCCCAGAGTTTGAGTAACTGGTGTGCGATGTCTAATTATTTAGATGCATAAAACTAATTCGCAATTAAATCAAACCACTCATAAAGGGTGTGTTTTTTATCTACCTTCAGATACAAGGACTGTTTCTGCTGTGTGTAATATTCAGCTAAAAACCTACTAATGTGCTTATTTGTGTCGTATTATGCTAATATTAAATTTACTTGATAGTAGTTATAAGATTTTCTGTATCCTAAAAATACAAAACATAATTGATAAAAAGTAGTGTACTTTGATACTATTTGTAAATCTGAACAAAATTCAGCATTATCTTACGAGTTCTGTAGGTGCAGCATGGTCTATGGGCGCTGTTTAGTTGCCTCTAGTTTAATTATTTTCTTGACATTTGGGTGTAGCGATAGCTCAACTTCATCAACAGAAAACACTAAACAAGTTGTACAAGAAAATAATGTAGCTCAGCTGCTGATAGAAGCAAAAGCTAGTCAAAAGGCGGAAGATTTTTTTAACCAAGGTAATAATTTTTTAGATGCACAACGCTACAAAGAAGCGATCGCATCCTACGAGCAAGCTCTAGCAATCAAATCTGAAAGTTCTGAAACCTGGATTAACCGTGGTAATGCTTTAGCATCTTTACACCGCTACAAAGAGGCGATCACATCTTACGACCAAGCAATTACCATCAACACGAAAAAGGATGAAGCTTGGTACAACCGTGGTAATGCTTTAACATCCTTACAGCGCTACAAAGAGGCGATCGCATCTTACAATAAAGCAATCGCCATCAAACCAGATAAATATGAAGCTTTAATTAATCGAGGTATCGCCCTAACTAAGTTGCAACGCTACAAAGAAGCGATTGTATCTTACGATAAAGCGATCGCTATCAAGCCGGATAAGCATGAAGCATATTACAACAAAGCTTGTTCTTATGCTTTACAAAACAATTTAGAATTAGCAATTGAAAATTTAGATAAAGCAATTCAGCTTGCTCCTGATAAGTATAAAAAACTAGCGAAAACTGATCAAGATTTTAATAAAGTGCGTAATAATCAGCAATTTCAAAAATTGCTGCAATAGGTTGCTGTGTTTTGCTCTGAGGTGAGATGAAAAACACAAGTTAGTAGGGTGCGTCATAACGAATAATTTCTCTGTAAGTTAAGGGTTTCTGGAATTGATACACCCTACATAACTCCCGACTCCCGACTCCCCACTCCCTTTGGATATTTTTTTATCTGGAATTTCCTTATTTATCGTTGGCGATCGCTCAATGATTTCTTAAATATGAAAAAATTATTGATTACTGGAGCTAGTGGTTTTCTAGGATGGAATCTTTGCCATCTAGCAAAGCCAGATTGGGAAGTTTATAGTACTTATTTCGTGCATCATTTAGACATACCAGGTATCAAAACTTGGAAAGTAGATTTAACAAATTTTCAGGAATTGAAGCGTTTATTTAATGATATTAATCCAGCGGCAGTTATTCATACTGCTGCACAATCACAACCAAATTTTTGTCAAACTCATCCAGAAGAATCATATACAATTAACGTGACAGCATCCTGCAATATTGCTGGGCTTTGTGCAGATAAATCTATCCGTTGTGTTTTTACATCCACAGACTTAGTTTTTGATGGCTTAAATGCTCCTTATCGGGAGACAGATCCCGTATGCCCTGTCAATATTTATGGTGAGCAAAAAGTTTTAGCTGAAACAGGTATGCTAGAGCGATATCCTCTGACCGCAGTCTGCCGGATGCCGTTAATGTTCGGCATGGCAACACCCACAGCTAAAAGTTTTATACAGCCATTTATCCAAACCTTACAAGAAGGAAAAGAACTAAAATTATTTATAGATGAATTTCGTACCCCAGTTAGCGGTAACACTGCTGCTAAAGGTTTGTTGTTAGCATTGACTAAAATCAATGGACTAATTCATTTAGGAGGAAAAGAGCGAATTTCTCGCTACGATTTTGGACGGTTATTAACAGAGGTATTTCAACTACCTCTTACTGGGTTAAAAAGTTGCCGACAACAAGATGTGAAAATGGCAGCGCCTAGACCAGGGGATGTTTCTTTAGACAGTTCTCAAGCCTTTGATTTAGGTTATCAGCCTTTATCCTTGCGAGAACAATTACAGGAATTAGCTTAAAATTCTCAGTCCCCACCAAGTTCAACTGGCGTTTTTAAAGCAATTTAAGACTTAAGATGCAACTAGCTCCCTTATATCCGATTTTTTATCGCATTCTGCAACCGACTTTTCCCAACTGTTTGTGGGGTGGCGATCGCAACTCCAAAGTGATTGCTCTGACGTTTGATGACGGGCCTCATCCCCAGTACACACCCCAAGTGTTGGCAGTTTTAGACCGCTACAACATTAAAGCTAGTTTTTTTTGGTTGGGCGCTTGCGTTAACCGTTCACCAGCGATCGCGAAAGCTGTTAGCGATCGGGGACACTGGATCGGATTGCATGGCTACGATCATCGTTCTTTTGCCACATTATCCCCCACAAATCTTAAAGACAGCTTAGAAAAAACCCAAGTTGCCATCTACAACGCTTGTGATTTACAGCCTGAACAAGTACGGGATGTGCGTCCCCCCAACGGTTTATTTACACCTACGACTTTAAAATTATTTCTTCAGTGGAAGTATCGCCCTGTAATGTGGAGCATCGTACCAGAAGATTGGGTGCGACCGGGTGTTACCACCGTAGCGCAACGAGTGATTAGTCAAGTTCAAAACGGTTCGTTGATTGTCTTGCATGATGGCGCTTGTGGTGGACAAGATGCCGCTGCGACAATTCAAGTCCTCATTCCTCAACTACTACAACAAGGCTATGAATTTGTCACTGTTGATACTCTATGGCGGCAATTAGAGTTATGCGATCGCAAGCAAGTTCCCAGATAATCATTAATATCCCTTCTTGGCGTTGCATAATTGCGGGATGATTTGAGAGTTTGCATCAATACATAATCACCACGTCTCCGTGTCTCCCTCTGGGTGACGCTCGCAAGCTCGCTAACGCTGCGCTAACGCAGTTGCCTGCGGAGGGAAACCCTCCTTTACTCACTGGACTCACCGCGTCAACCTCAATCATCCCATTATACCAATTCGTAGTTCGTAATTAAGAAACTCTTATTTAGTATGGGTTTCGGAGTTTGAATGTGTAGCCGAATTTTAGAGAATTGGTATTATTCAGCAACGCCCCCTTCTTTAACTGTGAATGCGATCGCCCCTCTAAAGACCTTGTAGCACATACCTATATATTAATTACGCACTTCGTAGCGTAAAGCCTGCGGCATAGCTTCGCTTAGAGCGAGT
>NZ_JCACKM010000079.1:0-31087 GCF_059505385.1 Desmonostoc vinosum | reverse complement strand
TCCAATCTTGGGCAATCAGGGAATGAGCCAATTTTGAGGTGGTCAGAGAACCATCGTCGGTGATTAAACAGATGTGTCCCTCTGGTAAAGTGCAATCTAGATAATCTGGTCGCGGTAGGCTTTTGAGTTGGACGGGTAGACGCGGGGTGTTATCGATTATTTGCGGTGGCCGTTGGTAAAACTCATACTCAGGCTTTTTTTTTTCACCTCCAGCTAGCTTCTGGAGATAATCAACGATTTGACCGATGGTGCGTAAATCTCCCAATTCTTCTATATCGGGTTTGGGTAAGTTGGGGTACATTTCTTGCATCGTCCCCAAGATTTCTACGCGTTTGATTGAGTCAATACCTAAGTCTGCTTCCATGTCCATCCCCAACTCAAGCATTTCTACTGGGTAGCCAGTCTTTTCGCTGGTGATGGTTAACAAGCTTTGACCCAAGTCTGCATACTCATCTGTGACGGCTTCAACTGGCTCAGGTGCAGTGATTACCGGGATTACGATGTCGGCTGCTTTTTGTGTCTCGTGGATGGCAATCTCTACAGAGATGCTTCTGGCGGCGTTGGCTTCTAAATACTCAACAACTTGACCAATGGTACGTTTTTCTGACAGTTCTTCTAAGTTTGGCTTGGGCAAGTCGGGGTATAATTCTTGTAATGCTCCCAGTATTTCTACTCGTTTGATGGAGTCGATACCCAAGTCTGCCTCCATGTCCATATCCATTTCCAGCATTTCTACTGGGTAGCCAGTCTTTTCGCTGGTGATGGCTAACAAGTTTTTACCCAGGTCAGCAACGTTAACGGTTGCATTCGGTATGGGTGCAGTAATTGTCATTGCAGGGACTGACACTGTGACGCTGGTTGCCTCTGCTTTAGGAACCTCAAGCGATGCTTGGCTCAAGTTGACAGGCACGTCTACGTGATTATCTTCTTCAGGAGTTTCACTTACTGGAGGAGAGCTAATTTTAACTACAACTTCAGTACGAGTTTCTACTATTGGAGGGGTGGGAATACTTGAGCCATTTTTAGCTACAGGCTCAGTTACAGGCAGGGATTGAGTTTCGACTATTTTGGCTGTGGGTGGTACTGGTGCATCGGTAACAGTTGTTTCTGTTGTTAAAGGGATAAACTGATGGCGATCGCTAACTCCGTTTGTTAATATCTGTGTTGGTTGAGTTGCACCCTCGCCAGAAATTAGCTGGGAGTACTCTTGTTGTACGAGTTGGAAAAAGCTTTTAGTATGTTCGAGTTGTTCTTGAAGATACTGCTCATGGATGCGGAGAGTTTCACCTTGTTGATTGTGAAACTGCATCATGCTACGCTCTAAGCCTTCTATAATCACTTGCTTGAGTTTGGCAGCTTCAGTAGAAGATTTCGCACCAGCTAACAAAGAATTCTGCTGTTGCATCAGTTGGAAAAATGTTCTGGCATATTCCATCTGATGGTTGAGATAAGTTTCGTGAACTTGTAAATTCTCAGCCTGATTTTGCTGAAACTGTGTCAAAAGATACTCTAAACTTTCTAAAAGTCGTTGGTAATTAACAAGTTTTTCTGATGTAGGTTGCATCTTCAATTCCTGAACTGGTTGATCTAAAAGGGTTACAGGATTCATCTGTGGTTCTAGTTGGGTAGTAACACTAGCTGCGACGAGGGTTGTTTTTTTATGTCCGTTGGTGGAGTGGGGAATTGGGAATTGGGGATGGTTGCTGAGCGTGGGTTGTTGAGCAGAGTCGAAACAAGCCGAAACATTGGAAGTGGGGAGATGTTCGGACTCAGCATTTACTGAATTTACAGAAACAGCAGGTAGTTTTACTTGATGTCCGTTTTGCAATGCTTGGGTGAAGGCGTTTTTGGTTTTTTCAGATACGTAGTTGATGCCATTTAAACGCACTGTTAACGCTTTCTTTTTCTCGATTGCAGGTAGCACTTGAGGCAGTTGGTAAGGATCGAGATTTTTTAAAGTCATACCAATCACACGCAACTGCACAACTGCTTCCCTCAGAGAACGATCGCTATTCTTTTGGGTGCTGGGATTCAGAGATACGGTAAGATGAGGGCGATCGCCAAGAATATCTTTTACCAAATTAGTAAGAATCCGTTTGGGGCCAAATTCCACGAAGCAATAACCACCAGCTGCATAGATTTGCTCAATCTCTTGCTTAAACAACACTGAGTTTGAGAGGTGGGTTTCGAGAACTTTTTGAATAGCTGACGATTCTTTGGGATACTGTTTGCTGGTAACGTTGCTAAATACAGGGATTTGCGGACTGTTAAACTTAACAGATTTAGTGGCAATCGCAAATGATTTCTGAGCAAAGGCAATTAACGGTGTGTGGAAGGCTGCGGATACAGGTAACAACACCGCCGCGTATCCTTGCTGTTGCAAAGTTTGCTGCACCTTAGTGATTTCTGCGGAGGGGCCTGCCAAAACAAATTGTGTGGGAGAATTTTGATTAGCGATCGTCACTTGCGGAAAATGCTTCAGCACTGGCTCAATCTTGCTGATGTCTTCCTTGACAGCCAACATGCTTCCTGCATCATGGTCGGGGTCTTCTGGTGCAGCCATTGCTTGACCTCTAGCTTTCACCAAAAACAAGTAATCTTCTTCACTCAACACGCCTGCTGCCCACAAAGCTGTCAGTTCACCAAAGCTGTGTCCGGCTGTAAAATCTGATTTGAACCCGGCTTGTTGCAGTATAGAATATAACCCAGCACTAAACACCCCGATTGCAGGTTGAGCGTATTCTGTGCGTTGCAATGCAGCAATTTGGGCAGCTTTTTCCGCTTCCTCAAAGACTGCGACAGGAAAAACGATCTCGGAGAGCGATCGCAAGTTATCTTTGAGTAACAGGCTATCCATGTGTCCATAAAGACGGCGCATGGCAGGGAAATTCATCACTACTTCCCGGCCCATCTCCAAGTATTGTGAACCTTGTCCAGAGAACAAAGCCACAACCTTACCACCCAGTTCCATACCAGAGGAACGATAGTAAATTCCTTGGGGATGCTCCCAAGATGCTGCTGAGCCTTTGTGCTTTAGCCAATCAATGCTAATTTGCAGTAACTTGCAGGCTTCTTGGAGATTCTCTGCCACAAATCCAACTCTAGCTGCTGAAAGAGGAATTTCTTGTGATTTGCACTCTTGAACTAATTGCGCGTAGTATCTGTCACCCCCTTCTGATTGCAACTTCCCTAAAATCTCTTCAGATTTTGTTGATAATTGTGCAGCAGTGGGAGCAAACAGTAGCACTTCACTAACAGAGTTGTGTAAGCGGTAGGCGCAATTCTGTTCACCTTCATGTTCTTCCAAGACAACGTGATAGTTAGTGCCGCCAAAGCCAAAAGAACTGACACCCGCCCGTCTTGGTGCTTCCCCTGTTGCCCGAATCCAGGGTCTAGTTTCAGTATTTAAGTAGAACGCTGAATCTTTGATATTGAGTTTGGGGTTCGGCTCGGTGATGTTAATTGTTGGTGGTAGAATCTTGTGATGTAATGCCAGAGCAGTTTTAATCAAGCTGGCTGCACCCGCCGCCGCTTTGGTATGTCCAATTTGGGATTTAACACTGCCCAAAGCGATATGCTGTTTTTTGCTATCCTGCTCACCAAAGAAGTCTCTCAAAGAACCGAACTCTGTCGGATCTCCAGCCATCGTACCTGTACCGTGGGCTTCCATCAAACCAACGGTAGCGGGAGAAAAACCAGCATCATCATAAGCACGACGTAAGGCAGAAACTTGTCCTTCTTTGCGGGGAGCATAAATGCTCTTATAGCGTCCATCGCTAGAAGTTCCAATGCCTTTGATGACTGCATAGATTTTATCGTTGTCGCGTTCAGCATCTTCTAGGCGCTTGAGTACGAGCATGGCAATACCTTCACCGAGCATCATCCCATCAGATTTCGCATCAAAAGGTTTGACATTCTCACTGGGGGAGACGGCTGGTGTTTTGCTGAAGGAAATGTAAGCCATGATAGTGTTGTCGGTATCAACACCACCAGTCAGCATCATGTCAGAGCGATGCTCAACTAGTTCGCTAATTGCCATCTTTAAAGCCCCGAAGGAACTAGCACAAGCCGCATCAACAACACAGTTCATGCCGCCAAAGTTCAGGCGGTTGGCAATTCTACCAGCGACAACATTAGCCAACATACCGGGGAAAGCATTCTCATCCCATTTGATGTAAGCGCTTTTGATTTTCTCGACGATTTTCTGTGTATCTTCGTCTGACAAACCACTACTTTTAAGAACTTTTTCCCACACAGGATATTCTAACCGGGCGGACAACGGCATTCCTAACTGTTTCGCCATTGCCACACCTAAAACTACCCCAACAGTTTCACGATTAAACTCACACGCTTCACCGTAACCTGCATCTTCCATCGCTTCTTTTGCAACTACTAAACTTAACAGTTGCGATACATCAGTTACTTCCAAAATACTTGGGGGAATCCCGAACTCCATCGGGTTAAAATCCACCTCTGGAATAAACCCACCTCTTTTACAATAGGTTTTATCTTCAGGGTTTCTAGGATTTGGATCGTAGTAATCTTTGACGCTCCAATGTGTAGAGGGAACATCAGTAATACAATCAATTTTACTAACTATATTTTGCCAGTATTCTCGGAGATTTCTTGCTTGAGGCAATAGAGAAGCCATGCCCACGATCGCTATAGGATTATTTTGTAATTGTCTATTAATTTTGTTAACTGACATGGATTTTTCTGACTTCATTTTTTTTTCCTCTATAAACCTAATCAAAGCCTTTTCACAATTGTTAATCTGGGCTTCTAACTCCGCCAAAGCAGTATCAATTGAATAAGCAGACATAGGGCATAGACTAATTTTAAGTACTGTGGATTGTGTAGATACAGTAGTTTATTTCACCTACGAACAACGAAGATATCTCTTCTTCCAAGCAGCCAGCTATCCTATCTGCAAAGGCTAAATGCTTTTCTCCAAATCAACACCACACGATACATACTGCCCTCGTAAAGCCAGAATTAATTGACGCTTTTGGCGTTTGCTTATAGGCAATTTGGGAAAACAGCGATCGCGTAAAAATGTTATCCAACATTCGACTCTTGATATTGCGGTAACAAGTCGATGACGTTGTTAAAACTGGTAAAATAATCTTGGAGTGCGTTAGCAGCTTGACCAGTGAATTCAATCCATTCGTAATGATACAAAGTTTGAGCAATTGTATCCCACTGGAGCAATGGAAACTTAGGAGTAGCTATAAGGACAGAAACGCTCTTGTCTCCCGAGGCAGTTCGCTCATCGAGCCGGACTGCGGCAACGTAGCTGGTATTAATGACAACGTTCTGTATCTTGATGAATGCCATAGCCAGTTTCAACGTCCAGGATAATATATCTTATGGGATTTGACTAATCAAAATTGACAAGTTTGTTACAGAAAAAACATTGCTCTAAATCCAATTTGTACCATGTGAGACAATAAATAAATTATCAGAAATCAACGGCTAGCAAAGCGGTTCAGCTTAGTGATTTTTAGTTTAAAAATATCAATTAAATAACTAGTTTGCCTTACCGCTTTGAAACATTGAATTAATAAAAACCATAACATACTTCATAGAAACTAAATCATTACTTTAAATTATTTTTAGAAAAAGACTAAATACTTGTTGAAGTGAATTGTAAATAATATCAAGTGCATAAGTATAATTTTTATCTGCTAGGATATGTGAAAAATTTTGTTTTCTACGAGTTAGACAAAACTTTTTCTAGATGAAGATAGCAGTACAACTATGTTGTCTAGAAAGTCACAATTCAACTAATACATAGATGAATTAAATAGCTATAAGTGTTTTTTTCTCAAAGAAACATCATAAATGGGGAGTGGGGAGTAGGGAGTGGGGAATGGAGAATTGGGAATTGGGAATTGGGAATAGAGTATTAATTCTTCTTTGCTTCCCCTGCCCCCCTGCCCCCTGTACCTCACCCCCCCCGCCAAGCCTCCTTGCCACTCCACCTCTGCCACCGCATCATCCCACGGCTGACTACGTCAGAATTTTGATCACCAGTAAAACAGATGCGTCCCATTCTTTCGCAAGCAATGAGGGTTTCACCGTGTCCCATAAACGGGGCAATCACAAAATTATTCTGAGTGGTGTACAAATTGAGCAAATAGTTGACAATTCCTTCTACTCCTTCAACATTAATTGGTGTTTGTGGTTTAGAAAGTACTTGATGAGAAAAAATTCCTATATATAAATTGCCCAGTACCAATTCATATTGAAAAGGCATTTGATTACGCTGGTAAAATTTATAAATGTTCCCCTCAAACAGCAACACAGCCACAACTCGTGCTTCATCGACTAAATAATTATGCTCCCAAGTTGATGATAGGATGGCGATCGCTAATGCCGCATTAGAAGGTAATAAATGCCTAAAGTCTTTACCTGCCGTATCGCCACAATACACCAAATGCCGACCCAGCATCCACTCGTCACCCGGTTTAACTATTAATTCACCAGACGCCGCTGATTTTTCTGCCAACTTCTTAGTCGGAGGCTGATGCTTCTTTAAAATTAACTTAGCTTCTTTCTCTGCTGTGACACTTTTATACGCTAATAGCTGCAATTGTTTTTGTTTCATCTGCAACTCAGCAACTAGTTTCACTTGCCGTTCAGCTTCTTGTTGGTTTCCTTGAGAAATCGCTAAATCTAAAGCTTTTTGTGCCGTTTCTGCTAAAGCGCGTTCATCACTACCAGCCCTAGCTATCCTCAACAATGCCGTAGGACTATCAGCCACAGGAGTGCCTTTAAGCAGCTGTTTAACCTCCGGGTGAATACCTTTAGCAATTTGCTTACCGTGCTGAAAAGTACGCTTGGAGTATCCTGCTTGTGTAGCCATCTCTAAAGTTCTCTTCAGAGGTGGTGAAATCATTTCACCACCTTTAAGCGTATGTTGGTTATCGCCCGCTTTCGCTCTCAGCCCCATGCGTTCGAGAATTTGATCTCGTTCCAACCAAAGCTCTGAACGCTCCAAAGGTTCTAGCTCATTGCGGATCAAATTTTCATCAATTTCCGCCAACCGGGCCTGCTCAGAATCTGTATAAGTAATGATATTGCACTCAATTTCCTCTAACCCCAATAACTTACAGGCTGTTAGACGATGTAATCCAGCAATCAAATTTAACTTTTGATCTATCGTAATAGGATTTAATAAACCATTAGTTCTAATCGATTCTTTCAGTTCATCAACTTTCTCGCCCTTCACCGGACGGCGGTTACAACCAACTTGGATTTGGTTTATGGGCACTGTAGGCATAATTACTATTTTTAAGTGCTATCAGTTAAAACACCAACAATATGACTAAGATACACCTAAGCAATTCAAAATTCAAAATAAAGAAATCCAATTAGGACAAGCATTCTGGCTAAATAACCCAATTATATTTGATGAACACGAGCAAAATTATGGTTTTATTCTCACAAATGATGAGAATGTCTTATAGTACACAACAGCCCTAAGAACAGTCTGACAAACTTATTGTGTTGACAACTCCAAGGTTTTTTGCAATACTTAATCATTAGTTACTCCATTTTGATAGCTTAATTTTTGGGCGCTCCATCCTTCGTGAGATTTAAAGTTTTCATCCACCGTTATTGTATTTTACGCTACTTGATTAAATGCAAAATTGGGATAGAACTTAAGAAGCATCGGAGTTCAAGACTATTGCTTTTTCAAGATAGCCCTATCAGGCTGCAAATAATTCAAAAATCATCAAATAAGGGAACAGTTTTTCCTCTCTATCCGAAAATAAGAGATCCCCATTTCGTAGAGGCATTTTGCAATATGCCCGTACTAACTTGCTTCAGGTAGCATATAAATCTCCATTTGAAACCTCCATGTTAAGAGCTGCCATCAAAATTCTCTCTTCAAATAAAACTAACTACCCACTTCTCAATATAAAACCATCTCTCTTCCTTCTTCCTCTGCGTCCTTCTTTTACCGGAAACGCTGCGCGTTGGCGGAAGCCTCTCGTAGAGAAAGCGTATCGGCGGTACCCTGCGGGAAGCCGCTCTGCGTCTACGTTAAAAAAGATCTTTGAAAAAGAAGCGAGTCAACCAAATTGGCAAAAAATTTATTATTTCACCCACGGGGAAATATCTTGAAAACCACTTGGTTAAAAAAGTATGGGCATATTAAAATACGCCCCTAAAAATTACGAATTAATCTTAAATCCATCGCTTTCTATGAAGATAAAACCACAAAGAAAAATCTTCTTAGTTCATTTTTGGATAAATCTGTTGAGCCTATTCTAATTAACTGATGTAGCCATATAGACCACCACCTAAAAATGCATAATTGGGATAAAAATATGACAGCAAACAAAGAAAACCGATTATTTACAAAAAATATCGCTCGGTGGCAAATAGTTCTAGCAGCTTCTATTACTTTCGCCGCCGGTTTAGTATCTTTCTACAGTTTTTCACCCTTTTGGTCAAAACCAAAAGCTCAAACTCCCCCCGCAAACCCTCCAAAAACAGCTCCCGTTAAAGTTGCAGTCACCGCTTTAGGACGTTTGCAGCCAGAAGGCGAAGTTACTTCTTTATCTGCTCCCAATTCCAACAACGGTGTGCGAGTAGAAAAACTGTTAGTTAAAGAAGGGGACACAGTTAAAGCAGGGCAAGTACTAGCATTGTTAGAAAACTATGCTCGCTCTACAACAGCTCTAGAACAATCTTTAGATAAACTGCAACTTGCTAAAGCTAAACTAGCGCAAGTTAAGTCAGGTGCTAAGACCGGAGATATAGACGCTCAAAAAGCAACGATCGCTAATTTAGAGTCACAATTAAAAGGGGACATTGCTGCCCAAGAAGCGACAATTAACCGCATCCAAGCCCAAGTAGACAACGCTCAAACCGAGAACGATCGCTACCAGCAATTATACAAACAAGGTGCGATCGCGGCCTCCACAGCCGACAACAAAGCTTTACAACTCAAAACAGCACAACAGCAACTCCAAGAAGCCCAAGCCACCCTCAGCCGAACTCAAAACACCCTCCAAGCCCAACTCCAAGAAGCCCAAGCCAAACTCAACAGCGTTAGTGAAGTACGCAACGTAGACGTTGAAGTCGCCCAAACCGAAGTCACCAGCGCCATGACTGCGGTCAAACAAGCAAAAGCCGACCAAGAATTAACCTACATCAAATCTCCCATCAACGGCAAAATTTTAAAAATTCACACCAAAACCGGAGAAGTCATCAGCAACACAGGATTTGCGGAAATCGGCAAAACATCGCAAATGTATGTAATTGCTGAAGTCTATCAAACCGACATTCAAAAAGTGCGTCTAGGTCAAAAAGCCACCATTAACAGCAGCGCCTTTTCTGGAAAATTGCAGGGAACAGTCAAAGAAATAGGTTGGCAAGTTGATAAACAAAGTATTTTTAGCCTTAACCCCGGTTCCGACACAGACCGCAGAATAGTTGAAGTCAAAATTTCCATCGATAGTCCCGCAGATAGTCAACGAGTCGCTCGTTTAACCAACTTACAGGTTGACGTTGCTATTGGGATTTAGTTCTGGTTAGTAGTGAGTACTTTAGTACTCATAGGACTTTAAGCACTTTAGTGCTTACTACAAACTAACAAATAACAATAAAATCCATGAACTTTAAAATTCCTTTAGCATGGCTACAGCTAGTTCAGCAAAAAATTCGTTTTCTAGTAGCTATAGCAGGTATTGCTTTTATCGTATTGCTGATGTTTGTGCAACTTGGTTTTCAAGATGCTCTTTATTCTAGTGCAACCGCAGTACACCAAAGCCTACGAGGAGACTTATTTTTAGTTAGTTCGCAATATAAATCTTTGACCTCAAATCAAAGTTTTTCGCGGACACGTTTGTACCAAGCATTGGGGTTCGATGGTGTAGAATCAGGCAGCCCCATGTATCTACAATTTGCCAAGTTAAAAAATCCTGTAACTGGTGAGAAATATTCAATATATGTTATTGGTTTTGACCCAGGCAGGTCTGTCATGAACATCCCAGAAATTGAGCAGAACTTAGACAAACTCAAAATCCCTGATGTCATGCTTTTTGATAGGAATTCCCGTACAGAATTTGGCCCCATCGCGGAAAAATTTAACACAGGAGATACAGAACAAACAATTGAAATATTTCCCTTTAATTCATTAATTGGCTACAAAGTGAGAATAGGTGGATTATTCAGCTTAGGCCCTTCCTTTGGAGTTGATGGTAATTTAATTGTCAGTGATTCAACCTTCCTCAGAATAAATCCTAATACTCGTCCCGCAGAAATGATTGATGTCGGTATCATCACTCTCAAACCTGGCGCTGACCCAGAAAAAGTACTCAAAAATTTGCAAACAAGCTTACCCGACGATGTCCAGGTTTTTACCCGCCAAGGCTTTATTGATTTTGAAAAAAAATATTGGTCAGTTAGAACACCCATCGGTTTTATTCTTAACCTGATGCTAACAATGGCTTCTGTTGTTGGTGTGGTTATTGTTTACCAAATTCTTTACAGCAATATTGCTACACAGTTTGTTGCTTACGCTACTCTAAAAGCGATTGGCTACGCAAACAAGTATTTATTAAATGTAGTTTTTCAGCAAGCTTTAATCTTGGCGCTTTTAGGTTATATACCTGGCTTTATTGCTTCTTTAGGTTTATATGACTTCGCCATGGAAGCTACTAAACTACCAATAGTCATGACTGCTAATAATGCAATACTCGTTTTGACTTCAGCAATTTTAATGTGCATCACTTCCGGGGCACTTGCTATCAATAAACTCCGTTCCGCAGACCCAGCGGATATTTTCTAAAAGCAAGAGTTTTTACTCAACTCCTGAGAAACACATTTTATAAATCTTACCCAGTAATAATTTCAGGTTTTGAATTTGAATGTGTTTCTTGATTTTATTGTGGGCGTGTAATCGCGCCCATTGGGCGCTCACATCTTGCAAAAATTATTCTTTTCGCGTTCTTCTCTGCGTCTATGCGTGTTAGCGTTCGCGTTGGCGAAGCGTCTCGTAGAGAAGCGGGGCGTAGCCCGGTAAAAAAGATTTATGCAAGATGTCTAATAATCAAAATTCCAAATAGGTATATCCCCTGCTCTATGAATTTCCAAAATAAAACTCTTTTAATTACTGGAATTGATGGATTTATCGGTTTACGTACAGCCGAATTAGCCATAATGCAGGGAATGAAAGTTCGTGGACTGCAATCTACACAACAGGATAAGCAAGCGCAAAATTTAGGCGTTGATGTGATTGTTGGTAGTATTACCGATAGTGCTACTGCTCAAAAGGCTTGTCAAGGAGTAGATATTGTTTTACATACAACTCAAATCACCGAAGAAGCTGGCCCGCTAGATGATTTTCGTCAGATAAATGTTGGTGGCACCGTTAATATAGCTGAAGCTGCTAAAAATGCTGGGGTTAAAACCTTTGTGCATCTTTCTAGTGTGATGGTTTATGGCTTTGATTATCCTAATGGTGTTAGAGAATCAGGGCCTCTTGCTCACGAAAATAATCCTTACTGTCAAACTAAAATCGAAGCAGAACAAGCACTTTTAAAACTAAATACTTCTTCTGATTTTGGCATTATTATTATTCGAGCTGGAGATGTTTATGGCCCTGGTAGTATTTCTTGGGTAGTTAGACCAATTACGATGATGCGTCAAAAAATGTTTGCTTATGCGAATGATGGTAAAGGCGTCATTAATCATCTCTATATAGATAATCTAATTAATGCCATCTTTCTCGCAATAGAAAAAGAAACTCACGGTGAAATATTTAATATTACCGATGGCGAAGAAACTTCTTGGAAAGACTATTTCACGCGCCTAGCAGCAATGGAGGGTTTACCTGCTCCTCTTTCATTACCAAAAGATGAAATTAAGCTGTTTTTAAAGCTGCGAGTTCAAGGACAAAAACTTTTTCGGAAAAAAGTTGATATTTTACCTGAGTCTATAGATTTTATGACTCGTCCCTATGCTTACTCTATTGCCAAAGCTAAAAGCTTGTTAAATTATCAACCAATGATTTCTCTAGAAGAAGGAATGCAGCGAACACATCAATGGCTGCAAAACACCGATATCTAAGCTTTCTTGTAGTGTGCCGCGCTGGATGGGCATCTTGCCCATCCCACAAGAATTTGCTAATACACAAATTTAGTTCAGTCACACTACTGGTAGGTTAGGTTAAGTAACGTAAAAGCCAACAAATCAACGTAAATTTTAGGCTTTGTTCCTCAATTTAACTTATAACCATAACTTAATTACGAATTACAAATTACATACTTTCCGGAGGCTTGTTTTCTATGAATAGTAGTCAGCCGCGATTAAGTATTGGATTACCTGTATACAATGGTGAGAAATTTCTTGAAGAAGCTATAGATTCGCTTTTAGCTCAGACTTTTACAGATTTTGAATTAATTATATCAGATAATGCATCTACAGACAAAACCGAAGAAATTTGTAGAGCATACGCTAAGCAAGATCAACGCATATGTTACTATCGCAATTCTCAAAATATTGGTTGTGCCCGGAACTTTAATCAAGTCTTTAAATTGTCTTCAGGCGAGTACTTTAAATGGGCAGCATATGATGATTTACATGCTCCAGATTTTATCCAAAAGTGCGTTGAGGTGCTTGACCAAGACCCAACCATAATTTTATGCAACTCTCAAACATCTTTAATTGATGAACAGGGTAATTTTCTGCAAAATTACAATATTAAACTTCAAACAGATTCACTAAAACCATACAAGCGTTTTGATGAATTGCTGACTAAGCATTTATGTTATCAGTGTTATGGCGTAATCCGTGCTAGTGCCTTGAAGAAAATACCACTCATGGGTGGTTATGGCAATGCAGATGGAATTTTCTTATTAAGGCTTGGTCTTCTCGGTCGATTTTATGAAATCCCAGAATATTTATTTTTTGCTAGGCATCATCCACAACAATCGATGAGTATGTTTTGGCCTGATTATCTATCTTTTTTGAATAATTCCAAAGATTCTGCGATGGTGCCTGATTTCTATGCATATTCAGTGTGGTTTGATTCAACAAATAAAGGAAAGGTTTTGCTACCACATTGGAAAATGTTTTGGGAGTACATAGTTTCTGTATGGTTGGTCAAATTGAGTTTGTCTGAGCGGCTACGTTGTTATGCAAGTATATCTCAGAAATTGAAAGGTACAGAATATTTACTACTAAAAGATTTAATCAAAGTTTGGCAATTACTTTGGCAGCGTTGGCAACGAACATTTTTCAAAAAACGACGAATCACTTCTTGATTTAATAAAAAAAGTTTGCGATCGCAGCTTTTTACAACCACAATTTTTACCTATTTATTATGTTGAAAATCTTCCCATTTCACCATTTTTTACTTGCCACTTTAGCTTGCATCAGCTTTGCTAAAACAGCAAATGCCGAACAAACTGCAACACTTAATGTCATCGTTAATGGCATCCGTCATCAAAAAGGTGAAATTTGCTTCCGAATTTATGCCAGTGAAAAAGGATTCCCTCTTAGTAATACTAGCGAAGTTCAAAGTGGTTGCACAAAGATTACAGGAAGCTCTATCAAAACAGTATTCTCCGGCTTAAAACCAGGGACTTATGCTATTGCTGTAGTTGACGATCAAAATGGCGATCGCAAACTCAACAGTGACTTTTTTGGTATTCCCAAAGAAGGTTTTGGCATATCCAAAAATCCGACTGTATCCATCCAAACAGGCACACCAAAATTTCGCGACGCCAGCGTTGCAATTAGCAAAAACACCACAGTCAAGATTGTAATGAAATACTCACTTGATCCCTAAAAGAGTGAACAGTTATCAGTTAACTGATAACTGTTCACTGATAACTAATCAAGCAACTTAGGTTAATAATTTAATGAAAGATTTGACGATATTTTTGTCCAAGTCTTTACTGAGTTGGCTGACTATTCAGGCGACTTTAACACTGATTTTTTTATGGTTTCTGCGCTTGCGCCCTAAAAACTTATTATCAGATGAACAATTACCGAAAACAGCTGTGATTCTGTGCTTACGCGGAGCTGATCCATTTCTACCAAATTGTTTGCGATCGCTTCTCAAACAGAACTATCCACAGTATGATTTAAGGCTAATCGTTGATAGTCACGAAGACCCAGCTTGGCAAATTGCTAACGATACTATCAAAGAGCAAAAAGCAACCAATGTGAAAATTAGCCCTTTGCTCATAGTACGTAACAACTGTAGTCTTAAATGCAGTTCCTTAGTCCAAGCTGTTTCAGAATTAGACGATTCCTATAAAGTAGTTGCTCTAGTTGATGCTGATACGATAGTTCATCGGAATTGGCTAAGGGAACTAGTCAGCCCTCTAGCTGATCCCAAAGTAGGAGCAACAACCGGGAATCGTTGGTATGTACCAACAGGAAAATATTGGGGTTCTCTAATTCGCTACATAGGGAATGTATCTACCGTAGTACAAATGTTTTTCTTCCAAATTCCTTGGGGCGGAACTTTGGCTGTCAAAACAGAAATACTTCGCCAAACAGAACTGCTAGATAAATGGGGACAAGCTTTAGGCGAGGATCTGATGATTCATCGCATTTTGAGAAAGCATGGCTTGCAGGTCAAATTTGTACCTTCAGCATTGATAGTTAATCACGAAGAGAGCGATTTATTTGGCTTTCTAGACTATCTCAAACGCCTCATCCTCTATTCTCGACTTTATCACCCGCGTTGGTTGGCTATAGTCAGTGAAGCTGTTTCCGGGATTTTATTCCCTACAGCAGTCATAGTTTTATTCATTGAGTCGTTGTTAGAAACACAATGGGAAGCGGCGGCTTTGTTGAGTGGTTGCTATTGCATCTATACTGTCGGCTTACTCTTGCTAATGCTGATTTTAGAACAAGGAGTACAGCAAGTACTGCGTTCTAATGACCAAGCGATCGCTAAAATATCACTCACCACAGTCTTGAGAATGTTGATTGCCATCCCTTTAACACAGTGGGTTTATGGCTTAGCAATGCTATCTTCCCTGTGGACATCAACAGTCACCTGGCGCGGCGTCGCTTATCGAGTTAAAGGGCCGTGGAAAATCCGATTAATCGAATACCGCCCCTACCAGTGGTTAGATCAACCCGTTGATAGCAAGATTTCTCTCTAACTCAGTCAGGGATGAGGGGGATGAGGGAGAAGACGCAAACAGAGGGAGACGCGGGGACGCGGAGAAACTTTCATTTACATTCCCCGTGTCACCGCGTCACCGCGTCCTCTTACACTCCCCATTCACCAGGATGTTCATGATTTGCTGCGTAAGTCCTAAATCTGAAACCAGCATTTTCATGGAATATTCCTTCTACTATGACTAAGCAATTTCATAGCATTGCAACTCCTTCGATTTTCACAGATTGGTTAGGGCTTAAATCTACATACTCATCTTCCCAATCCCTAGTCCCCAGTACCCAGTCCCCAGTCCCCAGTACCCAGTCCCCAGTCCCCAGTACCCAGTCCCCAGTCCCCAGTCCCCAGTCCCCAGTCCCCAGTACCCAGTCCCCAGTCCCCAGTTCCCAGTTCCCAGTCCCCAGTACCCAGTCCCCAGTTCCCAATCCCCAATCACCTGAATTACACAGAGGTAATTCAGATGAATGAATGGGCGATATTTTTATCCAAGTATTTGCTGGGTTGGCTGGTTATTCAGGTGTGTTTAAGCTTTGTCTTTTTGCGGTGTCTGCACTCACATCAAACCATCTCATTACCAGACGAGCAGTTACCCAAAACTGCCGTAATTCTGTGCTTGCGCGGAGCTGATCCTTTTCTGGGAAACTGTTTGCGATCGCTCATCAAGCAGAATTACCCACATTATGATTTAAAGCTGATTGTTGATAGTCAGGAAGATCCGGCTTGGCAAATTGCCGTTGATACCGTCCTAGAGCAAGGAGCGACTAACGTTCAAATCAGCCGCCTGCGAATCATACGGAAAAATTGTAGTCTCAAATGTAGTTCTCTCATCCAAGCTGTTTCAGAGTTAGATAATTCCTATCAAGTTGTTGCCTTAGTGGATGCCGATACAGTAACCCATCCCAATTGGCTGCGAGAATTAGTCACACCTCTGACTCATCCCAAGATCGGAGCGACAACGGGTAATCGTTGGTATTTGCCGACGGGTAGATATTGGGGTTCTTTAGTGCGGTACATCTGGAACGTTTCCGCAGTCGTGCAAATGTATCTGTACGGGATTCCTTGGGGTGGAACTTTAGCTATCAAAACAGAAGTCCTACACCAAACAGGACTGCTAGAAAAGTGGGGACAAGCCTACGGTGAAGATACGATGATCCGTAGTGTTCTTGCACAACATGGAATGCAGGTTAGGTTTGTGCCTTCTCTGATTATGCTGAATCGGGAAGAGTGCGACTTACCCAGCTTAAGATACTGGCTCCAGCGCCAACTACTTTCTTCACGACTTTATCATCCTTGGTGGTGGTTTGTAGTTGGAGATGCAATTTTAACGATATTAACTCCAACTCTCGTCACCGCATTGTTTTTCCTAGCCTTCTTGAGCGGAGAATGGTATGCCGCTGCTTTGTGCTTGACTTGCTTTGTGAGCTATATGACAGGATTAGTCTTGCTCATGCTCTTTTTAGAGCAAGGCGTACAGCGAGTCATTCGCTCTCATGGTGAGCCGACGGCAAAATTATCAGTTGCTACAGTCGTCAAGATGTTGATCGCAACTCTGCTCACACAATGGGTTTACGGACTAGCAATGATATCGTCCTTTCGGATGCCAACAGTCACATGGCGCGGCGTCACATATCGAGTTAGGGGGCCTTGGAACATTCGCCTACTTGAATACCGCCCTTATCAATTTCTAGATCAACCAGGCGACAAGATTTCTCTCTAACGGGATGCACTTCGACTTCGCTCAGTGAACGGGGGATGAGGGAGAAAGAAATTCCCAATTCCCCACTCCCCACTCCCCACTCCCCACTCCCCACTCCCCACTCCCGACTCCCCACTCCCCACACCCATGAACAAATCACCACTCCGCATTGCCCTATTCACAGGACTATATGCTCCTTTTTTAACGGGGGTTTCCATCGCAGTTCATCAACGGGTTCATTGGTTGTTGCAGCAAGGGCATGAAGTTTTTCTTGTCCATCCGCAAATCAATGATCAGTATCCGAAAAAGGTTAGTGATCGCCCCATGGAAGGACTGAGTGAGCTACAATCTTTTTCTAACTTTTCTGCTTATGCATTTCCCACTAAGCCGTTAATCTTCTACAAATCTCTTCCTCAACCACTAAGCTATCGGCATTGGAGTGATACGAAGTTACTAGAAAACTTCCAGCCTGACATTGTGGTAGTAGAAGAAGCGGCACAAATGCGAGGACTATACTCGCTCTTTTTGCAAGGTTATGGTCGCCCGATTGGTAGTGAATATGCCAAGAAAACAAGAACTCCTACGATATCGCTCTTTCATACCGATATCGTTGCTTATATCAAATATTACTTGGGAGACTCGTTTTTCAACTTGATTCGTCCCATCATTCCTACGTTGGTCAAGCAGTTTAGTGATTTTTATGACCTCAACTTATTCTCTTCTAGAGAACAACTCACTAAATATAAAAACTTGAAATGTCAACGCAGTGAATACCTCCCCTATCAAGGCATCGACTGCGAAAAATTTCATCCGCGCAACATCACATACAACCCTATCCCCAACGACGATAGGCTAACTTTGTTGTTTGTTGGACGCATCACAGCGGAAAAGAATGTCTCTCAACTCATAGATGCATATCCTTTGATTGCTGCCAAAATCCCCAATGTCCATTTGGTGATTGTGGGTAGCGGCCCCCAAGATGAAGAAATCCGTCAACGTGCCCAAAATATTACAGGCATCACCATCTGGGGAGAATCCCATGGTACAGAGCTTTTGGGTTGGTTTGCCAGAGCAGATGTATTTGTTAACCCCTCCGTTACTGAAAACTTTTGCACCACAACCAATGAGGCACTAGCGTCTGGAACTCCTGTGGTCGCAGCTTTTGCACCCTCAACTACCGAGCAGGTATTCCCCGGTCGTAATGGTTTCCTAGCCGAACCCAATGATCCTGTGGATTTTGCTCAAAGAGTAATTGCAATTTTAGAAAACCCCGACTTGAAAGCAGAATTGACTAGTCAAGCTCGTCCTTCCATCCTCGAATTCGATTGGTCGGCATGTATGCAAAAGTTTGAAGACAGACTCTACCAACTTGTAGAAGCATCGAAGAAAGCAAAGGTAGCGTGAAATACAAGTAGCGATCGCTAAAAACCTCAGATCCCCAACTTCTTTGAGAAGTCGGGGATCTTATTAACAGAAATTTCGACATAAATTTCTTAATTATGTCTGGATAAGTAGTAAATTAAATAACAAGTTGCATATTTATTTATCTCAATTTTTACTCACTAGCTTATTTTTTAAAAGCTTTTATATTAATTATACACGGATTAAACATCTCAACACATGATTTGAAAATCACATTTTCATAAGACATAAATCCAGGTATTGAGTCCTAATGTTTGATTGAAATAACTTGATTTTTAAACTCCATTCAGAAAAAATATAAATGTGTCTAACACCTTGTAGGCGCTCTTGGTGACAACTTAACCTTATCCAATGTCCAAAGTCCGCGAAAGCGGACTTTATTTATTTTTGAATTTTCTATTCAAAAAAAGCATAAATACCTTCATACTGTCCCCTATCCCCTATCCTCTCTCTAATTGAATCTTTCGAGTAAATGCTCTCCAACCCGCAATGCATTCGCAATAATTGTTAGCGATGGATTTAAAGCAGTGCTAGATGGGAAAAAGCTACTATCAACAACGTAAAGATTATCAATCTCGTGAGTCCGGCAATTGATATCAAGCACTGAAGTCTTGGGATCTTCACCAAAACGGCAGGTTCCACACTGATGCCCGACTTCTTTTACAGTCATCTTTTGAGGGATATGTAACGAAAAATTTCTAGTTTTATGGCGTTGCTCAATAGATTTTAATACTTCAGTCCAGCGTTTAATTAAATGATTAAACACTGAATCATTATTACTTGTATAGTCAATAAATAGTTTATTGGCATTCACATGCACACGATTATTAATATCTGGTAAGTCTTCAGTAATTAGCAACCAAGCAACAGAATGATTTGCCACTTTCTCAGCTATCATGCTGGGCATCATAGATGGCCCATGAGCGGCAACCCTATCTTTATTAACATTACCCAGCATTTGTATACTTCCCATTGGATAGGAATAATCTTGTTCCCCCCAATAAAAATCATTAACTGCTAGCGTCTTTTGAAAAACTGTCGGATTTAGTTTTGTACTTAGCGTCATGATCACCGCGAATTTATGTGCCATGTAATTGCGTCCCACTAAATTAGAACTATTAGCTAATCCATTTGGATGTTGGTCATTAGCAGACTTTAATAATAGTGCGGCTGAGTTAATTGCACCACAAGCAACAACTATAATATCTCCAGAGAATATCTGAGTTTGACCTGCAATTTCTGTCTCTACACTAGTAATTTCTCTACCCGATGCATTTGTATGCAAACGCACAACTTTAGCTTGGGTGATCAAAGTGAGATTTTGGGATGCCATTGCTGGACGCAAACCATTAATCTCAGCATCAGCTTTCGCATTAATTAAACATGGAAAACCATCGCAAGTATCACAACGAATACAAGCACTTAAATGTCGATGAACTTCATTCAGTTTGATAGCAAGAGGTAAATAAAAGGGATGCAAGCCTCTATTTTTTAAAGCATCATGGATTTCTTGAATGTATGGTTCATGACTGACTGGTGGTGAGGGGTAGTCTACATGAATTTGTGGTTCAGTAGGATCAAGACCTCGCCTACCATGTACTTCATAAAGTTTTTCAGCCTGCTCATAATATGGGGCAAAATCTCGATATTTTAAAGGCCACTCAGGAGAAATCCCACCGTGATGAATAACTTTTTCAAAGTCTCGTTCACGAAATCTAAACAGTGCCCCACCATAAAACTTAGTGTTACCACCAACATAATAATACGTTAGCGGATGTATGGCTTTACCGTTTTTGTCATACCATATCTCGGAAGTACGATAGTATTCTTTTTGCAATACTTGCTTAGAATCCCAATTAGTTTTACTTCTAGGTAAGAAAGTACCGCGCTCTAAAACTAAAATTTTTTTACCGCTTGCTGCTAGTTTATAAGCTAAAGTGCCACCACCAGCACCTGTGCCAATAATGATTACATCGTAATGAGCTTCAGTCATTTTTTCCTCTGTGGTAATTAGAAATTAATAATGGTAGATGACAAAATAATTCGTAATTCGTAATGACGCTTCTTCGCAGCGGTAGCCCAGCGTCGTTAGCAATTACGAATTGGAGCAAAGCTACTTGCGCTCAGTAGAAGTAACTGATAACTGATTTATCCGCGCATTTGATTTTCTGCACAGGTTTTGTTTAATTTTCTCAAACCAATCCACTGATAAATTGCATCTCCAAATTTAGGAAAAAGCTGGATATTAGAAAACAAAAGTCTTGTGAGAACTCCATCTAGCATGACTTCTGGCTGGTTTTCTTTAATTGCTTTTAGAACTGCGATCGCCACATCATTCGGTTGAGCAACACGCGCTAAACTAGGTGCAGGTTGTCCAAAAGCGACAAACATTCCCGCTGCGGTATACCCTGGACAAACTACCGATATCTCGACATTAGTATCAGCTAATTCTTGTCGCAGTGCATCAGCCCACATAATTAAACCAGCTTTACTTGCTGAATAAATACTGTTATATGGCGCTCCTTTTTTGCCAGAACCAGATGCAATATTAACAACATGACCGCTATTACGAGCTATCATACTCGGTAATATCAAACGGGTTAATTCCATCCCTGCAATTAAATTGGTTGTCAATATAGAATAGATATCCTCCAATGAATAATTTTGAAAAGGTCGATATTTCTCAACAGCAGCATTATTAATCACAATATCAATTTGACCTGCAAGTTGATTAATCTGCTGTACTAAAATTGATAATTCTTCCACTTTGCTAATATCAAATGGAATGCTGATTCCTTTACCACCTAAAGCTTCCACTTCAGCAGATATTTGCTCTAGAATTGCTTGTGAGCGAGAAACGCTAACTACTGTTGCTTGCTCTTTTGCTAAAGCACGCGCAATAAATGCTCCAATGCCACCAGAAGCACCGGTTAAAAGAACTGTTTTACCTGCTATTGATGTCATAAAATTGGGGAATTGGGAATGGGGAATAGAGAATAGTTTTTACTATTTACTATTTAACTAAATTACAGTAGATTTTAATCCGTTTACTTGATGGCTAATTTGCAAATTTTATGCTCATCAATATTGGATTTACCCTAACAGAGATTATGAGTTTTCAATTGCTTAAACTCACAATTAATACCATTTCACATTAATGGCGATACACATAAATCTTGTAAAGACGCTTCAAAAGTGTGTCTCTACACCGTCTGTATTTGTATCAAGATTTTCGTGAATTGGTATAACCCAGACAAGAATGTAATACTCTTATACAAAACTCGCTTGATTTATAGGAAGATTTAATTAAATGTAAAAAGCAAGTAATTGTTAATTTAACCTTATGTTGAAAAAGATTTTATTAAATTTAATACTTTTTTATGCAATATGTAATTTTGGTGATCAAGAGAATTATTCCCCATTCCCCTTCGACAACTTTTCAATTTGCTGAGTAAAATATGCTTCTTCATGTTTAATTTGTTGCGCCAGTTCTAACCCTTTTTGAAAAGCTGTTAGTGCTTGAGGATACTCTTTGCGTTCTAAATACAATTTTCCAATTTGGTCGTAGGCTTGCATCATTCCATAAAAATTGACGGCTCGTTCCTCTACCTCTACGAGAATTTGGCTAGCTTGCAAAGCCTCATCTATTTGTCCTTGAGAACGATACAGTGCAATTAATTTCTGTAAAGCTTCACCAGATCTCACATACTGTTGTAACTGCCAAGCAGTGTTATAAGCTTGTTGATAGTTTTTAAAAGCCTCTATCAATAAATTGGGATTTTCTTTAGCTAGGGATTCATAATTTGAGGCGATCGCTAGCTTTAATTTTGGTATTTCAGTAAAATTATTCTGGCTCGTATAAATTTCTGCGAGCTGATTACGTGTATTGATTGAACTTTGGGGTTGGTTTGCCAGTTCGTAAATATAAGCTAACTGTTGCAAATATGCTACCTCGTTGAAGCGATCGCCTTGAGCAGTAGCAAAGCTTAATAATTCTTCATAGGTTTTAGCAGCTTGAGGATAATCAAACCAACTCAGATGTAGTCCGCCAATTGTCTTCAAGGTTTGCACTTCTGCTGCTGTATCTTTTTGTTGTCGCACCATAGCCAAAACTTGATTGTAAGCTTCTACAGCTTGCTTAGGCACACGCACATTTTGGTAAGCTTCACCTAGCGATCGCCACAATTGTAGATCTACACTTTTTTCAGATAGTGCCTGTTTTTGGATAGCTTGCAATCGTTGAGTAATATATTGTACTTCTTGGGTATCGTTTTGATTCCAAGCGATCGCACCAACTCGTGATAGTGCTTTTACCTCCGATACTAAACCCAAGTAGCGCCTTAAGCGCAGTTCTCGGTTCCAAATGTCAAACGCCGCCACCTTATCCCCAGCTTGCAGTTTTGACGCAGCTTGTTGATTCAACTCATCCAACGCCGCCTCTAACTTTTGCAATTCCTCGGCACTTAACGGCTGTTTGTTAAGCAAAGGTGGTAACAGCGGATCAGATGTGGTAGCTTCTAGCGGACTAGGAGGATATTTATCTGGCTGTTTCGGCTTTTTACTCTCCGCCAGCGTCAAAGAACTGCTAAAAAGTATAGTAGCCGCAACAATAAAACCCAAACGTCGTAACATAAGCATATTAAAAAATTCGTAATTCGTAATGACGCGACGCTCCTGTGTCGCTAACGCTTCGCTATCGATGACTCGCTACCGCTACGCTAACGTAATTCGTAATTAAGCTGTTATACCTTGAATTTGCACCCAAATCGTTCTTAAGACGCGGGAGGGGGAAGACGCAAAGAGGGAAAGACGCGCCCTCTTGACTCCCCACTCCCCATTCCCAAGCATTACAATACTCCCAGTGAATTTTCAAACAACTGGTTGAACATCTATAATGACTCATTCTACGGATATTGCCACCTTAGCGCGTTGGATGGCAGCAGATTTTAGCAATCAAGAACAAGCTTTTGAAAACCCACCTTTTTTTGCCCACATTCGTGTGTGTATTCGTCCTTTGCCTTTAGAATTTTTATCAGGGGTGAGTTTATTTCTAGAACAGGCATATGATTATATGCTCACACAACCTTACCGGATGCGGGTAATGAAGTTGATTGAGGCAGACAATCATATTGTCATTGAACACTACAATGTCAAAGAAGAACAAAAATTTTACGGTGCATCCCGTAACTCCGAACGCCTCAAAGCTTTATCTGTTGACCAATTGGAGAGAATGCCAGGCTGCAACATGGTTGTAGAATGGACGGGCAACAGCTTTAAAGGCAAGATTGAAGCTGGCAAAGGCTGTCTTGTGTTCCGCGACGGCAAAAACAGTTATCTTGATAACGAATTTGAGATTGATGCAGATAAATTTTTTAGCCTAGACCGAGGCCGAGATTTAGAAACTGATGAACACCTCTGGGGTTCCATCGCTGGGGCGTTTCATTTTGTACGCTGGGAAAGTTTTGCTGATGAAGTGAAACTAATTTTAGGAAATAGGGAACAGGGGACAGGGGACAGTGATAACTAAGCTCCTATCCCCTGTTCCCTTCTTTAATGAGTGGCGATTGCAACTAAGCAGTCAAGATATCTCACAAACCAGCCAAAATTAGATCTAGGATCGATAAAGCTGGAAAATAAAATTTTGAATGTGAAATAGGAAGTAGGGCTTAGTGCATGGGGATAATCATTAATGCCCAAGGAAAGCCCCAAACCAATTGAAATCGTTAACTTACCAGGTCTCAAACAATGGAACTCACAGTAGACAACGTAGAAACAGTATTAGATGAAATGCGTCCTTATCTCATGTCTGATGGGGGCAATGTGGAACTTGTAGAACTTGATGGCCCAATTGTCAAACTCCGTTTGCAAGGTGCTTGTGGTTCTTGCCCTAGTTCTACAATGACCCTGAGAATGGGTATTGAACGCCGCTTGCGAGAAATGATTCCTGAAATTGCAGAAGTTGAGCAAATAATTTAGGGAGTGGGGAGTAGGGAGTAGGGAGTAGGGAAAGACTTATCTTGTTTTTCTCATTTACTCATAAGCTAATCTGCCTTGAACTTGCATAATCCTTTGCCTCAGAAAGACGCAAAGAGAAGTTGCGTGCGGGGGTTCCCCCCGTTGAGCAAACTTCGGAGGACGCGCTTAAGGGGAGACGCGGGGATGCAATTTGAATGATTATTAGCTTATCCATTGAAGTTGCCTTGCAAAACTACTACGGACTAAGGACTGAGTAATGGGGACTGGTGAGGAGTTATCCTAATATCTAACGTCTAATTCCCAATTCCCGATTCCCCATACTTCGACTTCGCTCAGTACAAGTTCCCAATTCCCAAACGCCTATGTCCTACCCACTTCACGTTGCCTTTATCTGGCATCAACATCAGCCGCTGTACAAGTCTCCTGGCAGCGGCGTTTCAGTTTCTCATAGTCAGCAGTACCGTTTACCTTGGGTACGGTTACATGGCACTAAAGATTATTTAGATTTGGTATTGTTATTAGAACGGTATCCAAAGTTACACCAAACGGTGAATTTGGTACCATCGCTGATATTGCAATTAGAAGATTACATCGCTGGTACTGCTTTTGACCCTTATCTCACAGTCAGCTTGACACCAGTTGAACAACTCAACCAGCAACAGCAGGAATTTATTATCCAACACTTTTTCGATGCCAATCACCATACCTTGATTGATCCTCATCCCCGCTATGCCGAGTTGTATCAACAAAGGCGGGAAAAAGGAGAAGCTTGGTGTTTGGCAAATTGGGAATTACCAGATTATGGTGATTTACTGGCTTGGCACAATCTGGCATGGATTGACCCTCTGTTTTGGGATGATCCAGAAATTGCGGCATGGTTAAAGCAGGGTCGCAATTTTACTTTAGGCGATCGCCAGCGTATTTATTCCAAACAGCGTGAGATTCTCAGCCGCATCATCCCTCAGCATCGGCAAATGCAAGCGGCGGGACAGTTAGAAGTCACTACGACGCCTTACACCCATCCAATTTTACCCTTACTAGCTGATACTAACTCCGGTCGGGTAGCAGTGCCAAATATGACAATACCTGAGTATCGTTTTCAGTGGGCAGAAGACATTCCCCGTCACTTACGTAAAGCCTGGGAACTCTATAGAGACCGCTTCGACCAAGAGCCACGTGGTTTATGGCCTTCAGAGCAATCAGTCAGTCCAGCGATATTACCGTATATAATCAAGCAAGGCTTTAAGTGGATTTGCTCAGACGAAGCCGTCTTAGGATGGACATTCAAACACTTCTTTCATCGGGATGGGGCAGGGAATGTCCAGCAGCCAGAAATCTTATACAGACCGTATCGCTTACAAACTCCCGCAGGTGATTTGGCGATCGTGTTTCGTGACCACAGATTATCAGATTTAATTGGCTTTACCTACGGGGCAATGCAGCCAAAACAGGCAGCCGCCGACTTAGTAGGACACCTGCAAGCGATCGCAAAAATGCAAAGAGACCATCAAAGCGAACAACCTTGGTTAGTTACCATCGCTTTAGATGGAGAAAATTGCTGGGAATTTTATCCCCAAGATGGCAAACCCTTCCTTGAAGCCTTATACCAAAGTTTAAGCAACGAACCCCATCTGAAACTCGTTACCGTCTCAGAATTTATTGAACAATTCCCACCAACAGCAACCATCCCCGGAGAACAACTGCATAGCGGTTCTTGGGTGGATGGTAGTTTCACCACCTGGATTGGCGATCCCGCCAAAAATCGCGCTTGGGACTACCTAACCCAAGCCAGGATTGTGCTAGCTAATCACCCCGAAGCAACAGAAGAAAACAACCCAGAAGCATGGGAAGCTTTATATGCCGCAGAAGGTTCTGATTGGTTCTGGTGGTTTGGTGAAGGACATTCCTCAAATCAAGACGCCATTTTTGACCAGTTATTTAGAGAACACCTGTTTGGTATTTACAAAGCTTTAAATGAACCCGTGCCGTCGTACATCAGGCAACCAGTAGAAGTTCATGCAGCTCGAGCAGACCATAGACCAGAAGGGTTTATTCATCCAGTTATCGATGGGAAAGGAGATGAACAGGACTGGGACAAAGCTGGACGCATAGAAATTGGTGGGGCACGGGGGACAATGCACAACAGTAGTGTCATCCAAAGACTTTGGTACGGGGTAGACCACCTCAATTTCTATTTACGGATGGACTTTAAAAGCGGGATTGCGCCAGGACACGATTTACCGACAGATTTAAATCTATTGTGGTTCTATCCAGATAAAACAATGCTTAATAGCCCAGTTCCCTTGGCAGATGTGCCAGATGCAGCACCAATTAATTATCTGTTTCACCATCATCTAGAAATTAATTTGCTGACGCAATCGATTCAGTTTCGGGAAGCGGGAGAAAATTATCAATGGCATCCCCGTTTTAGTCGCGCTCAAGTAGCTTTAAATAGTTGTTTAGAGGTGGCAGTGCCATGGGCTGATTTACAAGTTCCCCCTGATTATCCTTTGCGCTTGATTTTAGTCCTTTCCGATGATGGGCGTTTTCATAACTATTTACCCGAAAATGCTTTGATTCCCATTGAAGTGCCCTAACTCTGAAGAAATACAGGGAGTAGGGAGTAGGGAGTGGGGAGTGGGGGAAGAAAAAGTGTTTATTTCATTCGTAGGAGTGACGTCCTGTTTGGCGGGCTTTTCGTCCCGCCGCACAAGACAGTCGCTACAAAATAGATTGCGGGTGATTTAATCGTTTGTGTGTACACCGTAGACCTTTTGACGGGATAAATTCTCATCGACTTTTCTTGACTTTTGAATTCCGGGGGTAGGATATTGTAACCTGGGCAATAGTTACTCTTTTTATGATGTGACGCAGTTGCGATCGCTTTTTCGCATCCATGACCACAACCATTGATTTTCTCAATCACCTCAACCCCAGCCAACGCCAAGCAGTTGAACATTACTGCGGCCCGTTGCTGGTTGTTGCTGGCGCAGGTTCCGGTAAAACACGCGCCCTAACTTATCGCATCGCTAACTTAATTCTCAAACATCGCGTTGACCCAGAAAATATCCTCGCAGTCACATTCACCAACAAAGCGGCGCGGGAGATGAAAGAACGGATTCAAAAGCTGTTTGCGGAACAATTGGCAATCAAAGAATATGGTCAGCGGTTTGATTTGTTGCCAGAATACGATCAAACGCAGTTGCGATCGCAAGTCTGGCGCAATGTGATCAAAGACTTGTGGTGTGGTACTTTCCACAGTCTATTCTCTCGAATTCTCCGCTTTGATATTGAGAAGTATCAAGACGAAAAAGGACGCCGCTGGAATCGCAATTTTTCTATTTTTGATGAGTCTGATGCTCAAAGCTTAGTTAAAGAAATCGTCACTAAAAATTTAAAGCTAGATGATAAAAAGTTTGAACCCCGTTCTGTGCGCTACGCGATTAGTAATGCTAAAAATCAAGGTTTTTCACCCCAAGAATTAGAGCGTGAACAACCTAACTATCGCGGACGAGTGATTGCAGAAGTTTACAGCAACTATCAAGATAAACTAGCAGAAAACAACGCTCTTGATTTTGACGATTTAATTTTGATACCCACCAAATTATTTCAACAAAATGAGCAAGTATTGGGTTATTGGCATCGGAAATTTTGCCATATCCTTGTTGATGAATATCAAGACACTAACCGCACTCAATACGAACTCATTCGCTTGTTAGTGACAAATGGTGAAAATAGAAAAAGTGAATGGGAATGGCGGAATCGTTCTGTATTTGTAGTAGGTGATGCTGACCAATCAATTTACAGTTTTAGAATGGCAGATTTCACCATCTTGCTAGAATTTCAAGAAGACTTTGGCGATGGTCTAACTGATGCAGATACCCGCACAATGGTCAAGCTTGAAGAAAATTATCGCTCTTGTGAAAACATTCTCCAAGCAGCTAACGAACTAATTGAAAACAACACACAAAGAATTGATAAAATCCTCAAGCCAACGCGGGGAGCAGGTGAGCAGATTTATTGTCATAAAGCTGATGATGAACTAGCAGAAGCAGCATTTACTATTAATCAAATTCGCACTTTAGAACATCAACATCCCGAATTAAATTGGGGTAGTTTTGCCATACTTTATCGCACTAACGCCCAATCGCGACCCTTTGAAGAATTGTTAGTAAAAAATCAAATTCCTTACACAGTTGTGGGAGGAATTAAATTTTATGATCGCAAAGAAATTAAAGATGTCTTAGCCTATTTAAGAGCGATCGCTAACCCAGCTGATACACTCAGTTTGTTGCGAGTTATTAACACCCCCCGGCGCGGTATTGGTAAAGCCACCATCGATGCTTTAAATAACGCCGGACAGCAATTAGGCATTACCTTGTGGGAAATACTGAGTGATGAGACATCAGTTAATACGTTAGCTGGACGTTCTGCTAAGGCTGTAAATGGCTTTGCTCAAATGATTTGCCGTTACCAACAAGAAACAACAACAACTCCAGTTGCGGAAATATTGCTGGGACTTCTGGAAGATTCTGGTTACGTCAAAGACTTACAAACCCAAGGTACAGATGAAGCTGAAGACAGAATCCAAAACGTGCAGGAACTTTATAACGCTGCACTGCAATTTCAAGAAGAAAATGAGGATGTTTCTTTAACAGCCTTCCTTGCTAGTGCCGCCTTGAGTTCTGATTTGGATAACTTAAAAGAAGGACAGACAGCAGTTTCTTTAATGACTCTGCACGCTTCCAAAGGGCTAGAATTTCCCGTGGTCTTTTTAGTTGGGTTGGAACAAGGGCTATTTCCTAACTACCGTTCGATAAACGACCCCGCAGCTTTAGAGGAAGAACGTCGCCTGTGTTACGTAGGGATTACCCGCGCCCAAGAGCGGTTATATTTATCACATGCTCGTGAACGCCGCCTGTATGGTTCAAGAGAACCCGCAATGCGATCGCAATTCCTCGATGAAGTCCCCGAAGAACTGCTAGTTAACCAGAGTAAGATGCGGCAAACTTATACAAAAACTGCATCAGCACCCAATGGCAAGTCAGAGACAGCACAAGATTGGCAAGTAGGGGATAGAGTATTACACAAAACTTTTGGTTTAGGTGAAATTACCCACGTTTTTGGTACAGGTAATAAAACATCTGTAGCGATTAAATTTGCCAGTCTAGGACAAAAAATCTTTGACCCAAGAGTAGCGCAGTTACAAAAAATAGACTAACATTTATTCCCACTCCCTACTCCCCACTCCCCATTCCCCAATTTGAAGCGATCGCTCCAGAATCGATGCAGCATTCTGAAGTATGTTGATCTTCAGGGATGAGTTCAAAATTTAGAGCTGCAAAATTCATGTGCCAACTATTAGGAATGAATTGCAATGTTCCAACAGATATTTGCTTTTCCTTTGAAGGATTTTCCGCACGCGGAGGAAAAACGGATCATCATAGCGATGGTTGGGGTATTGCTTTCTTTGAAGAAAAAGGATGTCGGATATTTTTAGATTCCCAGCCTTCTGTTATTTCTCCGGTAGCGGAGTTAGTGCGAAACTTTCCTATCCACTCCACCCATGTGATTGCTCATATCCGCAAAGCTACCCAAGGTGAAATTGCTTTACACAACTGTCATCCTTTCCGCAGAGAACTTTGGGGTAGATATTGGGTGTTTGCCCACAACGGCAATTTACCAGATTTTCGACATCACAGCATGGGCTTTTATCAAGCTGTAGGTAACACCGATAGTGAAAAAGCATTCTGTTTAATGTTGGAAACGTTGCGAAAATGCTTTCCTCAAGGTAAACCTCCCCTCAAAGAACTCTATCTAATACTTCGGAAGATCACACAGGAAATCGCTCAAATAGGTGTATTTAACTATTTATTATCAGATGGAGAACACTTTTTTACCCACTGCTCAACTAAACTCAGCTATATTGTGCGCCAAGCACCTTTTGCAGCAGCTCACTTGATTGATCAAGACATGACCGTAGATTTTCGGGAGTTAACCACCGAAAGCGATCGCGTTGCCGTGATTGCCACAACTCCCCTCACCGATAACGAAGTATGGACGCCAATTCAACCAGGAGAACTGCTAGTATTTCAGGACGGTTGGCCTTTGAAACATGCCTTTGATTAAGAATATCGTTAGTCATTTGCATCTACAAAGAAGAAACGACAAAAGATGACTAGATTTTGTGTAATAAAAATTAAAATTGTTTTACTATCCTTTAAAATTTTTTGCAGAGATTAGGTGAGATGTATGGCTGATATTGTTGATATTGCAGTTAGTGCTGATTCTTTTAAAACACTAGTCGCGGCTGTACAAGCCGCTGGTTTAGTAGAAACATTAAAAAGTCCAGGGCCATTCACTGTCTTTGCGCCAAACGACGATGCTTTTGCGAAGTTACCACCAGGAACCATACAAACCTTGTTGCAGAATATTCCTCAGCTAGCAAGAATCTTGAAGTATCATGTAGTTCCAGGAAAGTTGTTACAGGCTGATTTAGCAAAACTCAGCACTGTTAATTCTGTGGAAGGTTCACCCATCAGAGTTGATTGTTCTGAGGCTTTTGAGGTAAAAAATGCCACAGTTTTAGCAGCAGATGTTCAAGCCGATAATGGTGTAATTCACGTTATTGATACAGTGATTTTGCCAGGTTAACTAGTTCTGTGGGTTTAAGTCCCCCGGTTCTATAATCGGCAAGTTTTGTGTTGGGGTCAAATCCCCATTACAAAACTTAATTACGCGCTTCGCAGCGTAAAGCCTGCGGCATAGCTTCGCTTAGAGCGAGTCCTCGATAGCGTTAGCGTAAAGCCTACGGCATAGCTTCGCTTAGAGCG
>NZ_JCACKM010000078.1:0-31723 GCF_059505385.1 Desmonostoc vinosum | reverse complement strand
GCTATTAGGCAGAGACTTGAGTCTCTGACGGTTCAAGTATTTTTGCAATAAGTCTCTTATCTATAAATGCACAAGTCCACTACAAGATACCCGACTTTTTTAAAAAGTCGGGTATCTGACTACTGCTAACACATGAGAATTAATGAAACAGACCCCTACTGGTTCATCGCATTTATTCCCTTTGCTCAGCTAAATTGTTCGCCGGCGTCTAGGTTAAATAGTACATGCAGAGTTTGCATACATTGCCGTCTAGCTTCTACATCTTGTTGCGATCGCAGTTGTACCATGGGATCATGTAAAATTTTGTTAACAATTCCTCGTGTTAAAGCTTCAATAATTTCTTGATGTTTTTCGGCGAATTCAGAACCCAATCTTGATAAAGCTTTTTCTAATTCTTGTTCACGGATGGTTTCGATTTTATTTCGCAGACAGCTGATAGTAGACACAGTTTCTAGACTGCGCCACCAAACATCGAAGGCTTCTACTTCTTCCTCCAATAGTTTCTCGGCTTCCTGTGCCATCTTCCGACGGCTTTCGTAGTTTTGTGCGACTACTGCTTTGAGGTCATCGACGTTAAACGCTTGGACATTTGCCAGTTCATTCACATCCGCATGAACATTACGAGGTACAGAAATATCAAACAACATTAAAGAACACTGTGGTTCTAAAGTCAGTTCTAACTTGGCACGGTCAAGTATCGGTTCTGTTGCCGAAGTGCTTGTAAATACTAAGTCGCTTTCGGCAATTACTGCCATCATTTCTGATAGTAAATGAATTTTGATGGGTTGTTCGGGAAACTGTTTAGTTAATTCCTGGGCACGTTCGCGGGAGCGATTGATGATAGTAATTTGCCCAGCACCTTTAGAAATTAGGTGTTGTACCAACAACCGCGACATCTTCCCAGCACCGAGAATTGCAACTCTACAGGCGGCTAAATTCGCTACCTTCATCTGTGCCAATTCCACGGCTGCCGAACTGATAGACACTGCACCAGTCCCAATACTGGTTTCAGTGCGAACTCGTTTACCTGCGGTAATTGCTTGTTTAAATAACCGATTCAAAATTGTTTTTATACCATTGTATTGCTGTCCCAGTTTGTGAGTATTTTTCACCTGAGCCAGAATTTGTCCCTCTCCGAGTACCAGGCTATCTAACCCTGCTGCTACTCGCATCACATGCATCACAGCATCTTCATGTAGCAACATAAACAGGTGATGCCGCAGAGAAATTACTGGAAGTTTGCTGTGATCAGCTAGAAATTGGGTAACTTCCCGGATACCATGGTCAACCTCACTAGTAACGAGGTAAATTTCTAGACGGTTACAAGTGCTAACTATTGCAACTTCGTCAATATGGGGATAGCTAGTAAGCTGCGCGATCGCACTTTCGGTTTGTGGTTCTGGAATGCTGAGCTTTTCCCGGATTTCTACAGGGGCTGTTTTATGGCTTAACCCCACCACTGCAATATTCATTTCTTATCAATAATTGGGGACTGGGGACTGGGGATTGGGGATTGGGGATTGGGGACTGAGGATTGGGGATTGGGGACTGGGGACTGGGGATTGGGGACTGGGGATTGGGGACTGGGGATTGGGAATTATATTTCTCCCTCATCTTCCTCATCTCCCTCATCTCCCTCATCTCCCTCATCTTCCTCATCTCCCTCATCTCCCTCATCCAGCCCCATTCCCTAACTACTAGTACAATTGCACGAGCTTAGGTTGGTCAACCAAATGAATGGTATCTACAAAACGAGCAGTTTTTGACTGGCTGGAAATAACCAAGCTTTGAGTTCTGGCACCACCTTTGAAGAAGCGTACACCTTGCATCAGATTACCACTAGTAATACCGCAGCCGGCAAACAAAACTGTGTTGCCTGATGCGAGTTCGTGAGCATCATAGACCTTATCGGGGTCACTGATATTCATAGATTTGAGACGATCAAGGTTGGCTTGTTTGCTTTCTCCGATTAGACCTGTTTTGACTACTTCTGGATCGTAGATCAATTGACCTTGGAAGTGTCCACCCAAAGCACGCATTGCGGCGGCGGAAATTACACCTTCAGGGGCGGCACCGATGCCCATCAGGGCATGGATATTGGTACCGGCAAAACCACAAGATATGGCTGCGCCTACGTCACCGTCTGAGATTAGTTGTACTCTAGCGCCAGCGTTGCGGATTTCTTTAATTAAATCATTGTGGCGATCGCGCTTCATGACTACTACTACAAGTTCATCAATACCACGGTCTAGACACTCGGCTAGAATTTTTAGGTTTTCCGTGGCTGATTTGTTGATATCCACTTTGCCTTTAGCAGCTGGGGGTGCTGCTAATTTCTTCATGTAGAAGTCAGGTGCAGCAAATAATCCGCCTTTTTCAGAAATCGCCAGCACGGCCATTGAACCGGGTTGTCCGTATGCGACGAGGTTAGTACCTTCGCAGGGGTCAACAGCAATGTCAATTTCGACTAATTCATCGGGGTTACAGAAATCTTTAGCATCTGGCTGGGTACAGATACCAACTTCTTCGCCAATGTAAAGCATGGGGGCATCATCACGTTCCCCTTCTCCAATGACGATGCGACCGCGCATGTAAATTTTATTCATCCGTTCCCGCATAGCTTCAACAGCTACTTGGTCAGCGGTATTCTTTTCGCCTTTACCCATCCACTTTGCGGATGCGATCGCAGCTTGCTCTACTACCTCAATAATCTCTAACCCAAGTGTATTTTCCACAGAGTCCGCCCTCTCAAGTGCTTGAATTTCCGTCGTTTTATCTGCCTATTTCAGTCTTCAAGTCTACCAAAGGGTGGTTACGCTGCGAAAGCGGCAGCTATATTTTACAAGTTCACTGAATTCTCTAAATCGGGCAAAATCGGGTTTCCAGCCATTGAAGAGCGAAGTTTTGCGAGATGGCGATCGCAAATATTTATAAAACAGAGATGTGCTTGTGAAGCGTCTCTACAATGGTTTAATTGTGACATTCTTTTCTAAATTTTGAGAAAATCCCAAATTGGTATGAGAGGTTAATCGTGTTTATCGACTACATCACGCTCATGTTGATCAATATGGTAGCCGGATTATTTTTACTGGCTTACTACGTAGATCGGGGCATAGATAGCCCTCATCAGAAACAATGGATTCCCGGCTTTGGAATTACAGGTGCGATCGCCTTAACGACTGGTTTGCATATGACCTTCACCTGGCCTGTTGGTGGTAGTTTTAACATCGCCTTCGGTGAAACCAGCGTTCTATTTGGTGTTTTGTTTGTTGCAACCGCGATCGCGCTTTCTCAGGGTTGGGAGCTACTCACCATAGCAGTTTACGCCTTTTTTGCTGGCTTAGCGGCGATCGTCATCGGTGTTCGCATCATTGATTTGCAATTGACAAAACAACCGCTACTTTCAGGCATAGGTTTTATTCTCACCGGGTTAGGTGGTATCTGTGCTGCGCCAACCCTCCAATGGAAAACAAACAGAATTTGGAGGTTTTTAGGTGTAGTCGTACTGATTATAGCCGCTTTAATTTGGACATCGATTGGATACTCAGCTTACTGGAGTCATTTAGAGAGTTTCCAAAAGTGGGTTCCAAGGCCGTGAGGGGGGATGAGGGAGACGCGGGGACGCGGGGACGCGGGGACGCGGAGACGCGGAGAATAATTAATTAATAACAAATGACGTTAGCGTAGCGGTAGCGAGGTACGAGCGTCAGCGTTAGCGACACAGGAGCGTCGCGTCATGACGAATGACAATTCCCCAGTCCCCAGTCCCCAGTCCCCAGTCCCCAGTCCCCAGTCCTCAGTCCCCAGTCCCCAGTCCCCATTCCCCAGTTCCAAACTTTTGCCAGAGGTTTAATAGTCCACAATGATCTAGGCTAGAAATTGTTAAGATCTTTCTTTAGATTAGGTATGCTGGACTTTCTTAATCCTCTTTTAGGTCGCCATCCAGAGCGTGTTAAAGCAAAAGTTGAAATTTATACATGGCAAACTTGCCCTTATTGCATTCGTGCCAAAATGCTGCTGTGGTGGAAAGGCGTAAATTTCACCGAATACAAAATTGATGGTGACGAAGCAGCTAGAGCCAAAATGGCAGAACGCGCCAACGGACGCCGCACTGTGCCACAGATTTTTGTGAATGACCAACACATTGGCGGTTGTGATGACCTTTATCAGTTAGACACACAAGGTCAACTCGATAACCTTCTAGACCAGGCTGCAACCGCTATCTAGCAATTGAAGAGAACGGGGAACGGGAGGCGGGCTGACACTAATCCCCACTCTCTCCGGGGGCCCCGAGTTCCCCATTACCCACAATGAATGATGAATTGGCATCAAAATATCTAATACATCAGCAATGGATGAGCCGCGCCCTAGAACTGGCACAAACCGCAGGTGATGCAGGCGAAGTTCCTGTAGGTGCTGTGATTATTGATGCAAGCGGAAATTTACTAGCAGAGGGGGAAAATAGAAAAGAACGCGACAAAGATCCCACAGCTCATGCAGAAATCTTGGCTCTCAAAAAAGCAGCCATAACTTTACAAAATTGGCATCTCAATGAGTGTACCCTCTACGTTACTCTAGAACCTTGTCCGATGTGTGCAGGTGCGATCGTGCAAGCGCGTTTAGGTTTGCTTGTGTACGGGGTGGACGATACAAAAACTGGCGCAGTTCGCACAGTTATCAACATCCCTGCTAGTGCTGCTTCTAATCACCGCTTAAAAGTAATGGGAGGCATTCTAGAATCCGCTTGTCGCCAGCAATTACAAGCTTGGTTTGCTACTAAACGGCATCAGAAAAATTAACGGACAGAGGTAAAACTGTCCAGCTGGTGTAACACAAGTCAACAAAGAAAATCTACGGTGTAATTAATCAGGCTTTTCGTTAAATTGTACCCGACAGTCAGCAGCCACCTTTATGATGGAATTTCACTCTTCCGACAATACCAGTCAGCATACACCAGCAATTATCCCCGTAAATCCTCAAGTGGCTTCTACTACCTCAAGAGTTTCTTCTTGGCTGAGTCCCATAGCATATTTACTGGGTCGTCACTGCCTTTTACCATTATTCTTTGGACGCATTACCATAACCGGACAAAAAAATATCCCCACAACTGGGCCGATAATTTTTGCTCCTACTCATCGGGCGCGTTGGGATGCATTACTCATTCCCTACGCTGTTGCTGATTGTATGAGCGCAAAAGACCTGAGATTCATGGTGACTCAGACTGAATGCCAAGGATTACAAGGTTGGTTTGTTCGCCGTTTAGGGGGGTTTCCTGTAGATACTCAACGCCCTTCAATTGGTACTTTGCGTCATGGGGTTGAGCTACTTCAAGAAGAAAAAGCTTTGGTAATTTTTCCTGAAGGGGGAATTTATCGTGATAGTAAAGTTCATCAGTTAAAGTCTGGAATTGCCCGTTTGGCTTTGAGTGCTGAATCCAGTCAACCTGGGCTAGGAGTAAAAATTATACCCATAGGTATCAATTACAGCCAACCTTATCCTAATTGGGGTACAGATGTGAGCGTTCACATTGGCAAGCCAATTGCAGTAGCAGATTATACTAGTGGCTCTGTTAAACAAAATGCCAAACATCTCACAGATGATTTAGCCAAGGCGCTACAAAAATTGAGCTATGAAGAATCAGAAATTACCACTCATGCATTTGCGGAAATCACTAATTCTTGATTTTGTCATTTGGCAAAACAGCTGTTCCATATCTAGTTTTTATATCTAAATTGAATCAAACTCTTGTGAGGTGGGTATCTTACCCGCCATAGTTATGCGATTGAAATAATAGACTTCTTGCAAAAATACTTGAACCGTCAGAGACTCAAGTCTCTGCCTAATAGCAAAAGTCCGTTGAAACGGACTAAAAATACTGTTATTAGTCGGTTGAAACCGACTTGAGTTATCAGCCAGAAAATAAATTTTCTAGCGAGTATCCGACTTTTGCAAGAGGTCTAATGTGGAACAGCTTACCCTTTCGTTTACACGTAGCTTGTGTTTTAGTCGGGGTTTAAATCCCTGCCAGAAATCGTTTTCTTTCTTTGCAGTGGAAGAAACCCCTTAATGCTTATACCAATTCTCTATGAAGATGCACTAAGTTAGTAGAAGCAGAAACAGGGTGTAAAGTTATGGGAAATAGCTTTTTTCTGGTGGTGAAGATTGGAAAGTAGGTAAGCAGTGAGAAAAAATGACACAAGAATTAATAGACCTCAGAACCAGCATCCAAGAAGGACGTTATGCGGATGCCTTAGCAATTGTTGACGAATTGGAGGGAATGAGTAAACAAGCTATCCTGCGAAATATCCAAGCTTATTTAAATATTCTCTTAATTCATTTGGTTAAAAACCAAATAGAACAACGCTTGACTGGTTCATGGGCAAATTCTATTCGTCACTCAATTAGAGAAATTAAAAAGCTCAATCTTAAAGATAATAAGAAATCTTACTATATCAATCAAGATGAATGGGAGAATTTGATAGAAGAGGAAATTATTGAAGATGCGATCGCTAATGCTAGCGAGGAAGTGATGCATGGGAAATTCAATCGCTCTCAACTATCTGCAATGGTGAACAAAAGCCAAATTTTAACCACAGCAACTATGCTTTTAGCTTTAACCTATACTTATTCACCAAAGGAATTACCAGCAATTATGGACGATTATCTCAGTCAGTTACCTGGTGGGCAAGATTGGATAGATAGGAAAAATTAACACTCCTATTTTTTGACGTATTTCATTCCCACGCTTGAAATTCGTCTATGGCGTTGCGAATCATGGAACTTAGTTGAGCGCGACGGGTTTCAAAGTTGGCTGCTATTGAAATTAGCACAATACCGACTAGCAAGCCAATTACCCATTTGATAAAGGGGTAGCGCCAACTGAAAATTACCGATTGATAAATAGAAGTAAACAAGAAAGCCGCTGTGCCAATATACAGAAAAGCTCGGACTCGCAAAGCTAGCCCAGCGAAAATGGCAATGAGACTGAAAAGTCCTGGTATCCAAGGTGTGTTTTGATCAAACAAAGTTACCCACCCACAAATTAAGCCACTACTCAACATTCGCAAACTATGGCGAGCTGGTTTATATTCTGGTAGTTTCAGTAAAGGATCTATTTGAGCAATGTAAAGTAGTGATAATCCAACTAATGTTACATACCACAAAGGATCGGTGATGTGTAAGTGATACAGCCATCGATAAAGTGCCCAATCAACCAAGGCGACACTAATATAAGTAAAACGAATGTTATTACCTAACTTCGCTAAGAAGATATAAAACCCAGCTGCAAGCAATATGGTGATTGGGTGAGTTTGCTGTCTGTTTTCCCAAAGAACTATCAGCGGTATGATATATGCGGCTTGTTGCCAAGGTCTTTTAGACCAACCCCAATTCTCCCAAGGTAGGATGTATAGGAAGTAGGCTACCACACAGGCGATCGCACCATTCCAAGGAATTAACGGCCCAGTTAACCATTGTCCCACCGCTGTATAACGCCAATAAATCCTTAAGCCAGCTACCTGTAATAAGCCAAGATAAACCCATATCTCTGCTACCGTTATATTCCCCAGAATCCGAGGGGAAGTAAGCATTCGCCTTCCTTGGAAAATGGCATAGCGAACTAAAAATACCCCAGTTGCCAATCCCAGCAAACGATTAATTTCGATGGGTGCAGCAATTGCAGCCATTAATAAACAGCTACTCCAAAGCCAATGCATATGGGCAATGGTTTTCAGTTCTTGGGGTGTCAGGCGTAAATATCCTAAAAGCCAAGGGGAAAGTAGGCGATATACGTACATAATACTGGTGCCAAGAGCAGACATAGCAATCAATCCATCACCCCAAGCACCTCCTGATGCTTGCAACATTTGATAGAACAAAAGTTCGTAGGCGGAAATTGATACGCCAAAGATGCCTAAGTACACCAGGGGTTTTAAGCTCTCGTGGCGTCGTCCTACACCAATTACAATTAAGGCTACACCCAAGGAACACAAACCTGTCCAATCAGTGAAGGTGTGCAAACGTAGCACTACACTAAATGCACCGTAGAAGAGAGGCAAAATGTGGAAACTACTAGGAATTCTCTCTAATTGATGTTGTTTTTGCCACCATTGCCCTACAAGTTGGGCCATTAAACCCAAAGCGATATTAGCGATCGCAACTTTAATGAGCGAACGTTCCCCAAACCCCAAAAACTCAGCAATTAATAATTCCAGACACCAACCAACACCATAAAATCCCCAATTTGTCGGTTCTCGCCAACTACGATAGGCGATCGCACCCCAGGTAATCACCGTAGCAGTTAAGTATAAAAATCCTGGCTCAACCACTCTTTGGTAGACTAGTATTGAGTGCAGCGTCAGCATGAACAACTCCAAGCCAGATAAAGCGATCGCCCATTGATCATTGGCGACTGCATATATTAACGCTAATTCGTTACCACGCTGTATCAATACTGTGCGCGTTAACCATAAACTCAAGATAGCGATCGCTCCCACAACCAACCAACCAGCTAATACGAGGCGAGGTAAGCCGGGTATACCTTCCCACAACAGCCCACCAATGAAACTTAAACCAAAACCTACTGTAATTACTGCAAGTTGTTGGTTACGTAAATAGCGACTATTGGTAAACATCACCACCGCGCCCACAGCCAAACCAATCAATCTGATTCCTGCAAAGGGGAAAGTAAGTAACTGAGCAACTCCGACGGTTAGCACGCTCAATAAACTATTTGTAGCGCGACGCGGTAAAGTTGTGCGACTAGCTAAAACCGTGAGAGTTAAAGGTGTAACTAGCCAAATACCTACCCACGGATATTGCTTAGGTGCAAGTTTAAAACTATACCAAAATACTCCCACATTCATCCACAATAGGATGAAACTAACGGTGGCAAGGACGAAACCGATGTACCAGGCGCTACGTCGCCATATTCCATTACTAAGACTAAATCCCCATTCTGCTACCATCAAAGCTAACAAAATACTTACCCAGATTTCTTGACTCAAAGTTGGTAACAGCCAATCAATGGTAGAACAAAGCGTTAGCACTCCCATGGTGTGAGTTAGGTAGATCAGGGGAGGTGGGGGGGATGAGGGGGATGAGGTGATGAATGCGAGAGTGATGGTGGAGAAGAGGAGATTTAGCGATCGCAATGTGGGATTTACTAGAGAGATGGTTGTTAAAAAAGCTCCAAATACTAGCGTTAGCAGTTCGCTAAACTTTGCCAAATCTCGTTTTTGCAGGCGATATAGGCTATTATTCAGCACCACCAGCAAAATTAAATACGGGAATAAAACTATACTCAATAATGCCCATGGATCATTTTGAGCATTAGTGAGATAAATACCAGTAGCGATCGCCCATTTCTGTAAATGAATCGGCATTAATCGCCAACTTAACCAAATCGTTTGTAAGCCGATTAAGTAAATAGCAGCTAAGTCAAATTTTAAACTGTATCGCCGCAAGCGATCGCCAGCAACCCACAAACCTAAACCACTGACAGCAATCGCTTGCCAAGGTTGAGTTACCACACAAATTGACCAACCCAGCAAGAGTAGAATTATACCTAGTTTTTTCCAGAGGGAGAGGGATGTGGTTCGACTTCGCTCACCAACCGGGGGAGATGCAATAAACAAAGATGTCCCCGCGTCTCCGCGTTCCCACGTCCCCGCGTCTTCCTCCGCGTCCCCGCGTCCCCGCGTCCCCGCGTCTTCCTCCCGCTGTACTAACCAAGTTACAAGAGTGCCACAAATACCAATAGCCAATCCCAGCTTAGTGATATCTACTTGGGCTACAAAAATCGCCCGCATCAGTAGTACCATCAACGCATAAACTATTACCAAAGCCGATAAATTAATACCAAAATCGGTATACTGTTGGCGGTGGGTTCGCTGCTTTTTAAGATTGTGATAGACAGTAATGATCGTTGTGCCCACCATTGCTAAATAAACTGCAATTAGGGGAAAGCCTGGTAATCTCCAACCCCAATGCAGATAACTCAGCCCCAAAATATTTATCAGAGGTAATTTTCCAGTTGGTAAATTCCGAAGAGTTCGATTGTTGTAGAGTAAAGCAGTAATGGCTGTTAATGTCGGTGAAGCGATCGCCACTACAATCCAATTTAAAGGATTTTGCCACAGCCTAAAGCTATCCATTGCCCAAAAATTCACAGGCACTAACAACAGAGTCACAATTAGTAATGTCTGCGCTGTCAATCGGAGATTACTTTGCCCAATTGCCCAGAAACTCAACCCCCAAAAACATAAGGTATAAGCAAATAAAACTCCATATTGTCCAAAGGCGGGAAACCTCTCCCACTGACTCGCAGCCAGCACTCCAGAAGAAACCACAACCAAAAATACCCCTAAAAACAACAACCAACGGACACTCAATTCAGCCCCCAGCGACTGCAACATTGTGCCAATAAAGTTTGGTTGGGTTGATTTTTCTCTTTGTTGTCTGCGGTTACTCGATTGTAAAGCTGCCACCGGCAACTGTTGTACAGGATCAGGAGTTATCAAAGTAATAGCAGGCTCAGATTTAACCTGGGGATGCAACACTACTGGACAAACAAGAAACTCCCGACATAATTGCCTTACTTGGGCATCGGATATTAAACCCAAGTTTAACCACGTATCTAACCCTGCTAGTAATTGAGGATGGGAAGATGGTAGTTCGACTTCAATATTTAGCGGACGGTCAATAGGGGACGACATAAGTCGTATTTGTATAAGTATATACTTAATTAATTAGTTTCATTAAAGTATATTGTGGTTATAATTGTGCCACTTATTTGGCTGACTGCCACTTCGCTTCCAAAAAAGTGTATAGTTGCTTCGCCTAATATTAATTAGACCTCTTGCAAAAGTCGGATACTCGCCAGAAAATAAATTTTCTGGCTGATAACTCAAGTCGGTTTCAACCGACTAATAACAGTATTTTTAGTCCGTTTCAACGGACTTTTGCTATTAGGCAGAGACTTGAGTCTCTGACGGTTCAAGTATTTTTGCAATAAGTCTATTGATTTGCAAACAGAGTATTACTCTGTTTTGTAAGCATTGCTGAATTCAGGTATAAAAATAAAGGTAGAACACATTCGGCTCCTTTCGACTTCTGGTGTCAAAGACGCCACGCATAGCTTGCTTACCCTTTAGGGTACGCTCAAAGCAAGTCACTTAGTATATTGCAGGGAGTAGGAAAAACTGTTGCTTATTTCCAATTCCTTGTTCCCTTCTTCTGAGAAAATTGTTGTATAAAAAGTTCAAGCCAGAGGTCAGCCTCTGACTGAACCAAGACTTACCTAATTACATATCAACTCCACTTTTAAAAGAGAACTTGATATGCACACTATATAACGTAGCATTTACCCAACAACGTGGCAAGCTAGATAAAAAATTTAATTTTAAAACACTATCTTTTTTGTCAATAAGAAATTATACTTATTTTTAGATAGCTATTTAGGTATTTAAATAACATTAACTTCGATTTATCAGAGTAGGGAGATGCACTTCTCCTGTCGCAGACGCTACGCATAGCAAGATCCCGCAGGGTACGACTACGCTCAGTGACCGGGAGATGAGGGAGAAAATTTCTCCACATCCCCGCGTCCTCTTCTCCAGTCCCTTTTTGTAACAAATTCTGTAACAGCGACATGATTTGAGCTATCACCCCACTAAATTAGTAAAAAATCTCAGGGAAATTTCTGAATTCTGGGGTAATGCTATTTAAAGATATACGTGATTATCAAATTCTATTTCTTGGCTCGTTTTTAGTCTTGGGAATTAGTACAAGAGACTGGACGTTGCAACCGCAGTTGATTGGGGTGGCGATCGCCACTTGTTTTGCAACTCAATGGCTATTGTCATTAGTTGTTGGTAAGGAACACAAGACAAATCTTCGTAGTGCCTTGATTACGTCTTTGGGACTCAGCTTGTTGTTGCGGACTGACCATTGGACAACGATGGTTTTGGCTGCTGCAAGTGCGATCGCCAGTAAATTTATCTTCCAAATAGGCGATAAACATTTTTTCAACCCCGCCAATTTTGGGATTATCTCTGTCTTGGTGCTGACAAAAGATGCTTGGGTTTCGCCAGGGCAATGGGGTGAGGATTGGTGGTATGTAGTCTTATTTGCCGGTACTGGCGGCATGATTTTACAGCGAATCGGTCGCTGGGACACCACAGCAGCTTTTTTAGGTGCATACTCCCTCATGGAAGCGGTTCGCAACCTTTGGCTGGGTTGGACTTGGGACGTTTACTGGCATCGGTTAATGAGTGGGTCTTTACTTCTATTTGCCCTATTCATGGTTACAGATCCCCGGTCTATACCCAATACCCGAATTGGGCGTGTAATTTGGGCGGTATGCATTGCCGCACTAACTTTTATTCTGCGGAATTATTTCTTTATCTCCACCGCAGTTTTCTGGGCACTATTCACCCTTGCACCATTGACCATCTTACTAGATGCCTTCTGGCAAGCCCCACAATTTTATTGGGGGAGTGAGGGGGATGAGGAGACGCGGAGAATAACCAATCACGAAGGACAAATGACAATTCCCCATTCCCCTAATTCTCACTGGGCTTCGCCCCGCTTCGCTAACGTGGGGGCCCCGAGTTCCCCATTCCCTATTCCCAATGACAAACAGGTATAAAATGAAACTACCACGATTTTTAATATCATTACTAATAGCCGTTGTTGTAGCTGTGCTTTGCTTTGAGCCTGCTGCTTGGGCATTTTGTGGATTTTATGTTGCCAAAGCCGATACGAAACTGTACAACAAAGCTTCTCAGGTGGTGATAGCACGGGATGGTAATCGCACCGTTCTGACGATGGCAAACGATTTTCAGGGTGAAGTGAAAGATTTTGCCATGGTTGTACCCGTGCCGACGGTACTGCAAAAAGAGCAAGTTCGCGTGGCTGAACCCAAGATTATTGAGCGCTTAGATGCTTTTAGCGCACCGCGATTGGTTGAATATTTTGATTCTGATCCTTGTGAGCCAATGTATGATGCTGTCAGACCGTCAGTACCACCTAGATCAGCAGTAAGCAATGAGAGTGGGCGTGGTAGAAGCGATCGCAGTTTGGGTGTGACAGTCGAAGCACGTTTCAATGTGGGCGAGTACGACATTGTGATCCTCAGTGCCAAAGAATCTGGTGGGCTAGAAACTTGGCTAAAACGCAATGGCTATAAAATTCCTAGAGGAGCAAAAAATTTACTTCAACCTTATATTCGCTCTAAGATGAAATTCTTTGTAGCTAAAGTAGACCTCAATAAATTCGAGGAATCTGGTTATCAATTTTTGCGTCCGCTACAAATTTCTTATCAATCACCCAAGTTCATGCTGCCAATTCGTTTAGGCATGATTAACGCCACAAAAGAACAGGATTTGATTGCTTACATTCTATCGCCCAATGGAGGAGCAGAAATTACTAATTACCGGACAGTGAAAATTCCCTCCAACACTAACATTCCTGTATTTGTTAAAGATGAATTTGGTGAATTTTACAAATCCATGTTTCAAACAGCCTACACTAAAGAAGCTCAAAAAGTTGGTTTCTTGGAATATGCGTGGGATATGGGAAGTTGCGATCCTTGTTCTGCTGACCCTCTAACTCCAGAAGAACTGAAGCAAGCAGGCGTATTTTGGTTAGATGATAATTCTGCAAATAATACGCCTGCACCTCCCCGCTTTCGCCGTCCCCCCACCAGCAGCGTTTTCATCACGCGTTTACACATCCGCTATACCCGTGACAAATTCCCCGAAGATCCAATGTTTCAGGCAACTTCTAACCGTGAATCTTTCCAAGGGCGTTATATCCTCCAACATCCATTCACCGGAGAAATCACCTGTCCAGCAGGTAGAGAATATAAGCGGTCTTTGCCTAGACGTTTTGAACAAGAAGCACAAACTCTCGCTAAGCTAACCAACTGGAATATCCAAGATATCCGTAACAAAATGAAGCTAAGTGTAGGTAATCTCTCGTATTCTTGGTGGGAAAATTTCTTATCTTTGCTGGGATTGTAAAATCAAGTTTCGTCTAAGAGGTTGTTTGAAAAGTCTAAATTAATACTAACCTCGGCGATTAGAAATCGCGACTATACAGACAAAACCCACCTCCGTGGGTTTCAAGAACTCGATTTTCCGTGTTTTCCAAAGGAGGTGGACTTCGCTTGTGTAGTAGCGAATTATATTCGCCCAAAACTTTTCAAACTTTTGTGTAGGCTGGGAATGGGGCCAAGAAAAATATAAAATCTTGTTACACAAGCGAGCAGAACCTTATCTGAACCATAAACCATAACCATCTATGGTAATCCTCAACAGAAATGGTATAAAAATTTCAGAGGAAAGTGGTGACTTGAATGATCGGTCAAATTATCGGTGGACGCTACCAAATTATTGAAGTACTTGGAAAAGGGGGATTTGGAGTTACTTTCACAGCCATTGACACAGGACGGCCGGGAAATCCTCGCTGTGTAGTCAAGCAGTTTAAACCAGTGTCCACCGACTCATATATTTTGCAAGTTGGCAAAAGATTATTTGATACCGAAGCAGAAAAGCTGGAAAGATTAGGTAATCATGACAGAATTCCCCGACTTTTGGCGTATTTTCAAGAACAAGAGGAATTTTATCTAGTACAGGAATATATAGAAGGTCATGACTTAAGCCGAGAATTAATCTCTGGTACACAACTGAGTGAAGCTTATGTCGTCAAACTTCTACTAGATATTTTGGAAGTATTAGTTTTTGTCCATCAACAAAACTTAATTCATCGGGATCTCAAACCCTCAAATATTCGCCGTCGCCAAATTGATGGTCAAATTGTATTAATTGACTTTGGTGCAGTTAAAGAAATTACCACTCAAGTTGTTAATTCCCAAGGACAGCCTCTTTTTACTGTTCCTATCGGTACTGGTGGTTACATCCCCAGTGAACAAGCGAAGGGGCAACCCACATTTTGTAGCGATATTTATGCAGTTGGGATGATTGCTATCCAAGCTTTAACAGGGCTAAATCCTGCCTTGGGAGAACTGACTACCCACCCCCAAACAGGGGAAATCGTGTGGCGCGATCGCGCTCAAGTTAGTCCTAAACTAGCAAATATCATCGATAAAATGGTGCGTTATGACTATCGTCAGCGTTACCAGTCAGCAGATGAAGTATTACAGGCTATCAAAGCAATATCCCCTAAATTTCCGCCTAAAAAACTTTGGTTGGGTGTAGGGATATTAGCAGTAATTACGCCTTTAGTGCTGTGGATATTCTATCAATCAACTAATTCTAAACCAACTCTGGCAACCTACGAAAATCGTGATTCTGGCATTACAATCAAATATCCCGAAAACTGGAAACTCAAAAAAACAGGTGATGATTTTGGTGAGTTAATCAAATTCGTCCCTAAAAATCAAAAACAAACAGATTCCTGTTTATTGGAAGTCACAGTAAATATCAGCGATTTACCCGAACAACTATTATCACTAAATGAATATAAAAACTTGGTTTTACAGAGAATTAAAAATAATAGCTTAAATCAACAAATAATTGATGCTTCTCAACCAGAAACAACATTATCAAAGTTTAATGCTTATAAATTAATTTATACTCGTCAAGAACAACAATGTAACCTCAAAGTAATGGAAATTGGAACAGTCCGAAATGGCAACGCTTATTACATTACTTATACAGCCGAGATTAACAAATATCCTCAGTTTTTACCAACTGTCGAAGAAATTGTCAATTCACTACAAATCATGCAAGTTCAATAGATCTGTTTTGGGAATACAGATGATGATTTCGCATTTTTCGCTAATCATAGGACTTACGCACTGTACAAAATAACTATCTTGTGTATCAACGTAAATACGTTGTTTCAGGCTTTTGTCAATCACCCTTGATTGGGTGCGATCGCTAAAATTTCATTGAAAAATCTAGCTATAAGCCTTGAAAACTATACCTGTTATTTTGACTTTTCTGTCAATGCGTAAGTCCTAAATCAGTTAAGATAATATTCATCAATAGACTTCTTGCAAAAATACTTGAACCGTCAGAGACTCAAGTCTCTGCCTAATAGCAAAAGTCCGTTGAAACGGACTAAAAATACTGTTATTAGTCGGTTTCAACCGACTAGAATTATCAGCCAGAAAACTTATTTTCTGGCGAGTATCCGACTTTTGCAAGAGGTCTAATAAATTTGCAAAAGTCCTTCTTTGCGTTCTCTTCTCTTCGCCTCTGCATGTTAGCGATCGCGTTGGCGAAGCCTCTCGTAGAGAAGCGGGGCGTAGCCCAACAAAAAAAGATTTATGCAAAGTGATGATTTCGCATTTTTCGCTAATCAGTTAAGTTGATTTCTAGGAAAGAATGTACCAAAACCATTGGTTTCGACTTCGCTCAACCAACTGAGTAGTCGAGAGTTGAGCGAAGTCGAAACTCGTCATCATAGGTATTTTTTTAATTAGAAATCATCTAAGATAATCTTCATCAATCTTCTTTCCTTACCCTTTTGCTTGGAATTATGACGCAGGATGAGTTATTAGTACTGATAGATCGCGCGGTGGCTGAGGGTTGGCGAGAATTAGACTTGTCGGGACAGGAGTTGACTGAGTTACCTGTGGAAATTGGTAAGTTGCAGCAGCTTGAGTCTTTGATTTTGGGAAGGCAGGTTGAAGGTTATGAACTAGTAGGAAACCGCTATCTTGAAAAGGTTTCAGGCAACAATTTAAAAACGCTGCCACTCGAACTATTGGATTTGCCTAATTTGCGTAAATTGGATGTTAGTGGCAATCCTTTAGAGAACATTCCCGATGTGGTAACGCAAATACTACATTTAGAGGAACTTATCTTAATTCGAGTGGAGCTAACTGAAATACCAGAGGCGATCGCTAAATTAACCAATCTGAGGGAGCTTCACCTCAGTTCTAACCAAATAACCCAGATACCAGAGGCGATCGCTAAATTAACCAATCTGAGGGAGCTTGACCTCCGTAACAACCAAATAACCCAGATACCAGAGGCGATCGCTAATTTAACCAATCTGAGGGAGCTTCACCTCCATAACAACCAAATAACCCAGATACCAGAGGCGATCACTAAATTAACCAATCTGACGCAGCTTCACCTCCGTAACAACCAAATAACCCAGATACCAGAGGCGATCGCTAAATTAAGCAATCTGACGCAGCTTCACCTCCATAACAACCAAATAACCCAGATACCAGAGGCGATCGCTAAATTAAGCAATCTGACGCAGCTTCACCTCCATAACAACCAAATAACCCAGATACCAGAGGCGATCGCTAAATTAAGCAATCTGACGCAGCTTCACCTCAGTGGCAACCAAATAACCCAGATACCAGAGGCGATCGCGCAATTAACCAATCTGACGCAGCTTATCCTCCATAACAACAAAATAACCCAGATACCAGAGGCACTGGCTAAATTAAGCAATCTGACGCAGCTTATCCTCTATAACAACCAAATAACCCAGATACCAGAGGCGATCGCTAAATTAAGCAATCTGACGCAGCTTCACCTCCATAACAACCAAATAACCCAGATACCAGAGGCGATCGCTAAATTAAGCAATCTGACGCAGCTTCACCTCAGTGGCAACCAAATAACCCAGATACCAGAGGCGATCGCGCAATTAACCAATCTGACCAGGCTTGACCTCGGTGGCAACCAAATAACCCAAATTCCATTAGAAATTCTTAATTCAAAAGATGCAAAAGAGATTTTTAATTACTTGAGGCAAATTCGCACAAGTGAAACTCGACCATTACACGAAGCCAAACTCTTGCTCGTCGGACAAGGCAGCGTCGGCAAAACATCCCTCATCGAGCGACTAATCCGCAATCAATATGACAAAAATCAACCCCAAACCGACGGACTCAATGTGGAAACTTGGAACGTGCAGGTCGAGAGCAAGAACATCCGCCTCAATGTTTGGGACTTTGGCGGACAGGAAATTTATCATGCCACCCATCAGTTTTTTCTGACTAAGCGCAGCCTCTATCTTCTCGTTTGTAATTGTCGCACCAGTGAAGAAGAAAACCGCATCGAATATTGGCTGAAACTAATCGAAAGCTTCGGCGGACAGTCCCCCGTGATTATCGTTGGCAACAAAAAAGACGAACAACCCCTCGACATCAACCGCAAGGCATTACGCGAAAAATATCCCAACATCCAAGACATTATCGAAACCTCCTGTCAAGACAATGCCGGCATTGATGAACTTTACACCGCAATTGTGCAGCAAATCGCCAACCTCAAAGAAGTCTACGACCTTCTACCTTTGACATGGTTTGAGGTTAAACAACAACTCGAATCCATGCCTCAAGACTTCATCACCTACAACAGCTACATTGGCATCTGCCACCAAAACAAAATTCCCGAAGACCAAAACCAAGAGCAACTCATCGACTTGCTGCATCGACTCGGCTTAGTTCTCAACTTCCGCGATCATCCCATCCTCAAAGATACCAACGTCCTCAAACCCAACTGGGTGACAGAAGGCATTTACGCACTCTTGAGCGATGAAACCCTCAAAACTAAAACCAAAGGCATTTTCACTCACGCCGATCTCACCCACATCCTCAATCCAGAACGCTATCCTACGGTGCGTCACGAGTATCTAATCGGACTGATGAAAGAATTTAAGCTTTGCTTTGCACTAGAATGTCACCCACCACAATTTCTGATTCCGGGACTTTTGCCAAAAGACCAACCAGACGAAACAGAACTAGAAGGCGAAACCCTCGAATTTCAATACCATTACAAAGTTCTCCCCGAAAGCATCATCTCCCGCTTCATCGTCATCACCCACGATAAAATTCATCAGCAACTCTATTGGCGCAGTGGCGTAATGCTTGCGTATCAAGAAAACAACAAAATCTACAACGTTGCTCGCATCAAAGCTGATCCCGAAGACAAAAAAATCTTCATCACCATTAGCGGACGTAAAGAAACCCGTCGCTTATTTCTCGGTATCCTCCGCGATGTCTTTAAAAAAATCCACAACACCCTCCCCAACCTCGAAATCAGCGAATGGGTTCCCGTCCCCAACTATCCCAAACACGAGCCGCTCAAATACTCAGAACTACTCGGACTCGAAGCGATGGGAGAAACCCATAAAGTTATTGGTGAACTCCAGATCAAACTCGATTTACGTCAACTTTTAGATGGCTACGAAGACATTAGAACACGTCAAAATATTAATATAGAAAGAGATGACTCACCTGTTACAGTTAATGTCCATTATAGCGATCGCCGTTCTAAAACCATTAACCAACATGGAGAAGGCGATAATTTTGGTGGCGATCAAGTCAAAGGCAATAAAACAGGATGAAGTTACCCAACTTTGAATTAGCCTTTATTGATTGCAATAAACTCCGTAACTATAGCCTCAACGCCCAACACAATCGCGGAAAGCACAAAGCCAGATTATTTGCCGCTATTCTAGACTTAGATAGCAATGATGCAGAAATTCTGCAAATGCTAATCGAAGATGCGATTCAGAATTATGAAGCAATCCCCAGCCTGTTAGATGAATATGGTCAACGCTATATCGTAGATTTTCCCATCACCCGCAACCAAAACACTGCTAACATCCGCACAACTTGGATCGTCCGCCCCACCGAAGATTTTCCTCGTTTCGTTAGTTGCTATATTTTGAGGTAATGCCCATGCTTGCGACCCCAAATACACTAAATTTATTAGATATTGTTGCTCTTAAAATCCCCTTATCCGAACATAACCTCCTTGCGGGTCAAGTGGGAACCATTGTCGAAATCCTCGCCCCCGAAGTATACGAAGTAGAATTCAGCGATGATGACGGTCAAACCTATGCCATGCAAGCCTTACCAGCCCATCAGCTTCTTAAACTCTATTACAAACCCCTAAAAACTATGTCTAACACCATCAATCAATTCGGCAAAGGCGATAACGTTGCAGGTGATAAAATCCAAAATGATTTCAAAGACGCAACTATCGGAATTGTCGCTCAAAACAAAGCCCAAGTCACAGTCAGCAACCTTAATCAAACAAGTGGCGCAAGCGTAGCAGAACTAATGCAAATCATCAGCACCATGCGCCAAACTGTCGCCCAATTTCCGCCAGAAATCCGCGACGACATCATCATTGATATTGATGATGTAGAAGCAGAAATTCAAAAGCCAGAAAAAGAACGCAATTTACCCAAACTCAAAAAGCGTTTACTAGCTTTAATAACTGCTGCTACTCTAGTCGCTGCCCCGATCGCAGGTATAACAGACTTTACAAATAATATTATGGAAATAGCGGACAAAGTAAACATCGAACTCAAGCTGCCCTCTGCTCAATAGACTTTTATAATTCTAGAGGCGATCGCATAGCTGGAAATAGGGAACAAGGAACAGGTATTTTCATCCAATTTATCTAATAGACCTCTTGCAAAAGCCAGATACTCGCCAGAAAATAAATTTTCTGGCTGATAACTCAAGTCGGTTTCAACCGACTAATAACAGTATTTTTAGTCCGTTGAAACGGACTTTTGCTATTAGGCAGAGACTTGAGTCTCTGACGGTTCAAGTATTTTTGCAAGAAGTCTAATAACTTGATATCATAATTAAATTGCCTAAATTTTCTGCATCTATGTTAACTAAACTCTCTATAGTTGAGAGAAACTCCTTTTCTAAATAAGGCTTTGTTAAGTAAGCAGTTGCACCCAATTCTTTTGCAAGTTGGCGATGTTTTTCAGCACTGCGAGAGGTGAGAACCACTACAGGAGTTGTTGTTAAATCTGGGTTTTGCCGGAGATGGCTTAATAGCTCAAAGCCATTCATGCGTGGCATTTCTAAATCAGAAATAACAACTTGAATTTCTGGATGCGATCGCAACTGTTCTAAAGCTTCGATGCCGTTTTGTGCTTGTATTACTTGATAACCGGATTTTTGCAGAGTCAGAGAGAGAGTTTGTCTAAGACTAATTGCATCATCTACTACTAAAACTACTTTTGGTAATTTATGATTTGTCTCTAGTCGCCCCATCAGCTTTTGTTCTGCGGAAATTTCGTTAGTAGATGCTGTAAGTAAAGGTGCAGACGCAGAAGTTTTTGGTAGCGGCATTACATCTAGTGTTGCTGGTATTTTGTCAGACTCTAATAGCAAATTAGCATCAATTACTAAAATGAGATCAGCATTAGCTAAACTACTACAACCATAAACATATTTTGGAGGAGCGATCGCATTTCCTAAAGGTCTAATTACTAATTCTTGCTCCCCAATGATTTGATCAACTTCTAAACCCAAAATCCCTTGATTTCGTCGTAGTAAAAGCACAGGTTTGTTAGTGACAGCATCTGTATCTATAGCATGTGATTGATTACGTGAGCCAGCATCGCTTAGGAATGAACCGTTATAACTTATCAACTGAGAAAGTTGATAGATACTAACCATCTGATCATCCTTACCTGCGTTCCAATATAAAACTTTTTTACCTTCAAAGTCTTGAATTTGCTGCTCTGATGGAATTAATATTTTTTCAATATTGTCCAAAAGTAAGGCATAAGTAGCACCTCCTGTTTGAACTAGCATTAATTTATCTGTAGTCATAGAAAAAGGAATTTTGAGGATGAATGTTGTTCCTTGATTGGGTGATGAATGCACAGCAATTGAACCATTGAGTGCTTGCAACTGAGAACGCACGATGTCCAATCCAATACCACGTCCAGAAATTTCACTCACTTTATCAGCAGTGGAGAAACCAGGTACAAATATCAAATTTAAAAGTTCTGACTCAGTTGGTTGAGAAAAATAGCTTTTTAGTTGGTTATCAGTCGAAGTATGTTGAAGTTCAACAGCTTTTTTGTGTATATTTTCTAAGCTTAAACCACGACCATCATCTCTAACTTCAATAATAGTTTGACTACCCTGATGATAGGCATGGATTTGGATTAAACCTTGTTCTGGTTTGCTCAACTCACGGCGCTTTTGTGGAGGTTCAATCCCATGGTCAAAAGCATTACGTACTAAATGTAATAATGGGTCATAGAGCTTTTCTGCGATCGCTTTATCTACTAGTACATTTGCACCAAATAGTTGCAATTCCACAGGTTTTGCGTAAACATCACTCAGTTTTTTGACCATATAAGAGAAACGATTCAAGATATTTCCTAAAGGCAACATCCGTGCTTCTACTAAGTTATCAATAATATTTAATGTTAAGCTCTGTTTCTTAGTACTAAAATGAGTAGCTTGTTTTAAAAGCAAATCAAGGGATTCTGCTGTTTCTTGTAGTTGTAATGTTTGTTCGATTGCTTCGTGCAATTGCAAATGAAATTCTGTATAGACATCCATTTCTAGAGAGTCAAATCTCGCAGCAAAATTTTGCGTCTGTTGAAAGGCAAGATTTTGCATTTGTAATGGTAAGTCACGAAGATGATTTAAAGTTGCTTGATGTTTGTCGAATCGCTGTAGTAGTTGCCCCAAAATTTCTTGGGTATGTTCATCATGCAAATTACGTTGTTTTTGGTAAATCAGTAATTCGCCTGCTAGATAATTGAGGCGTTCTAGCCCTTCTATATCTACACGGATAAAAGAATTTTGCTGAGGATTTTTAATAGCAGACGATGGTGATTTCTCTTCTATTGGCTCATTATCTGAAATAACTTCAACAGCTGTTTCTGGGATATCTGTAACTACTTCTTGACTACTAGTTAATAATTCCAACTGAAATTCTTCAGTTTGGTTCGTGATTACTTCATCGTTAAGATTATAGTTCGTCTCTCCTCCCCAAATTGATTCTAGGAGTCTATCTTCAGTTTGAGCAGGTATTTCTTGAATCTCTAGCAGTTTTTGTAACTTAGGATTTTCCAACCAATCTTTTTCTTGAGCTTTCACAGGAGGGTAATTTTTATATTCTTGCGCTAACTCTAATATTTTGATTTTTAATGCTTGAATAGTAGAAATATAGCTATCAGATTTTTCTATAGAGTACTGAAATTTAGCAACTGCCAAAAGAATAATTAAAATTAATCCGTGACGATAAATATTGAGACTTTTACTATCTGAATCATCTTGAATAAAATCTAGAAAGTCTGCTAACCAATTATCGATATATGCTTCTGCATTTGCTTGAGGGATGAGCAAAGTTAAGTTTATATCAGAATAAGAAACTTGTCGTTGGTGATGAAACCATCCGAAAATATAGTGAATTACTTGTAAATAAGAATCAGCAGTTTTTGGTTTAATAAACTCATTATTACTACCAGGCGTAGTTAGAAATTGATAAAATTCTTCTTCATTTAAAGTCGAGTTAGTAATAGATGAGTTGCTTTGTAACTCTGTTTGGATAAATTTTTGTAAGCTGGAAGATGGCTTTCCTCCAGAAGTGCGATCGCCTGCCAATACTGCCTTTCGTGCTTGTTGTAAATCTGCAAGCGCAATATTGGCAATTTGTTGTACCTGATGAGGATTTGATTGTAGTGCTGCCAAAATTGTGAGCGCTAGTTCTCCCAATCCCGGTAAATTTAAAGATGCTGCCAAGCCAGAAAAAACTTCAGCTTGAGATACTAAAAAATCTACAAATTCAGGAGTGTTCGGTGGATGATTAATTGCATCTGCAATGCTTTCTAGACGTTGCTTAACTCCTGTTTCAAAGATTGATTGAACAATATCAAATCCTAATTCTTCAGAAGTAGGTATAGAAGTTTCAGCACCAAAAGCATCACCTAGCTTTTCTTGTAACTGTACAAATATCGAAGTCGCTCGCTGGAGAAGTTCTTCATCATTAATTGGATTGCCTGTTAATTCAGCATTTAATGCTAAACGAAGACATTCATAAGCTTGCATTAAAAATGTTTGTAATTCGATATCAATAATTACATCTGGGTTGTATAAAGCCTTAAAAATATCTTCCAAAGAGTGGGCTATCATCTGAATTACATCTAGCCCAACGTTAGCAGCTCCACCTTTAATTGTGTGAGTTGCTCGCATTAAATTATGAACTGTCGCAATGCTATATCCTTCAGATAAGCTAAATAACTCTTGCTCAATAGTTTGAACTAGTTCAGGAGCTTCAGTCAAAAAATAACCGTAGCCTTGTTCACGAATTGCAGCGTCTGTAATCATGGGGAGTAGGGAGTAGGGAGTGGGGAGTGGGGAGTGCTGACAGGTGTAGGTTTTTCATATTCAGTCTGAAAAAACCTATTTTTTCGTTCCGAAATCTTTCTCCGTGTCCCCGCGTCCCCGCGTCAACCAAAACGCGAAATCTAAAAAACCTACCCATAAAAGGAGTGGGGAGTGGGGAGTGGGGAGTGGGAAATATTGAAATTTATGATTTATTTTCTAAAGAACGAATTAGAGCGCGGAGTAATTTTCCTAGAGATTCACATTGCTTCAAAACAGGAGTGATTTCCTGGATACTTGTAATTTTCACTTTGGCTCTAGCTGATAGCAATAGGTGAGTTTCTAGCTCTTTAAGAGAGCCTTGGGCTATTCGTAAAAATTGTATGTAATGTGCGCGAGACTCTCGCCCATAACCCTCAGCAACGTTGGCTGGAATTGACGCGGCTGCTCTACGAATCTGTAAAGTCATTCCATAGATTTCCTCCTTGGGAAATGTCATTGTTAACTGATAGCAAACTTCGGCTAAGTTCATACCTTCTTGCCAAACTTTTAAATCTTGATAAGAGCGAATTTCAGAATTTACCATTTCTTATTCCCTACTCCCTACTCCCCACTCCCTACTCCCTTAATTCACTTTAAATTGACTGGCATTTGCTAATAACTCTTTTGCCATTCCTGATAATTGTTGAAATACAGTAGCAATTTCTTGAGATTCAGCAAAAGTTTTGTGAGAAATTTCTGCGACATCTTTCATGGCTTTAGTTACTGTTACAGATTGTGTCATTTGTGTTTGTGTCGTTTCAGTAATCTGTTGAATTAGCTGACTAATTTCAGCAGTTGCCAAAACGATCGCATTTAAATTCTGCTTGGTTTCACCAACAAGATTTGTGCCTTCTACTACCTGTTGAATACCTGTTTCCATGGCCACTGCTACCTCTCCAGTTTCGCCTTGAATCTCCTGGACTAATTTTTCAATTTCAATCGTTGCTGCTGCTGACTGGCGAGACAAAGAACGTACTTCATCAGCCACCACTGCAAAGCCTTTACCATACTCACCAGCACGAGTGGCTTCAATGGCAGCGTTGAGGGCTAGTACGTTGGTTTGGGTGGCAAAGTTACTGATTAAATTCACCACTTTAGAGATTTTTTGCGAAGATTCACTCAGACGCTTAATCTTTTTACTGGTTTGGGCTACAGTTTCGCGAATCCCTTGGATGGCTTGCACCGTCAGGTTCATTGCGGTATCACCAGATTCTACAGTGCGGTTGGCTTTTTGCACTGCTACTTGTACCAACTCAGCGTTAGTCACCACTGCTTGAGTGGAGTCTACCATCTGTTGCATCTCGCCCAAGGCGGCGCTAATTTCTTCAGATTGCTGCTTGGCTAACTGTGTTAGTCCCGTGAGAGAAGCATCGCTGTCACTAGAAGTTTGAGCAACTTGTTGTACAGCTACCTGTACCTGAATCACAGTTTGCCGTAGCGCTTGCAGGGTATTATTATAAGCATCAGCGATCGTACCTAGCTCGTCTTCTGTAATTGGCGCACGTACTGTTAAGTCACCGTTGAGTGCAGGTCTGACGGCTGCTAATAGTTGCATACATCTTTGTTGCAATAATTCCTTAGCTGCTTTCTCTCGTGTGGCGGCGGCTTCTAATTTTGCCGACTGTGTTTGTAGTTGCTGGAGATACTCAGCTTGCTGCAAAGCTACGCCAAATTGAGCAGCAATTTGTTTAACTAACTCAATTTCTTGCTCTTGCCACTGCCGTGGTGCGCTGCACTGATGAATACACAGTAAACCCCAAAGTTCACTACCCTTGATTAAGGGCACAATTAAATTAGCTCGGACTTGCAATTGGGTCAGAATCTCAACGTGACATTTGGTGAAATTGGCGTTGTAGATGTCTGTAACAGCTTGAATTCGACCCTCTCGATAAGCAGAAGCATAGTCTTTACTGAAACAGTGGTCTTTGACTTTTTCTTTGAGAACAGAACTATATCCAGATACTACATCTTCGGCAACAAATACCCCTTCGTCATAGCCAGATTCACGCAAGAAACAAAATACACCCACACGTTCTGCATTCAATAGGCGACGAACTTCGTTGGCTGTTGAACGGAAGAGTGTATCCAAGTCGGAAGTATCGCGGATACGTTCGACAATTTTGGATACAATTTGCACTCGTTGTACAGATTGTTCTTTTTCTTGTGACTGTGCCTGCAATTGTTGCAGATATTCAGCTTGTTGTAAGGCTAATCCTAACTGGTCGCCAATGCGTGTCAGTAAGCTGACTTCTGAATCTTCCCATGTCCGTGGGCCATTGTTTTGAAAACTAGCCAACATTCCCCAGAGTTTTTGTCCTTGAAAAATCGGGACGATCGCATATGCTCTGGCTTCGTATTGTTCTAAAACCTCAATGTAACATCTGGAGAATTCTGCTTTGTAGATATCAGCAACTATATAAGCTTTGCGATGACGAAATTCTCCGCCTTGAGTGGCTTTTAAATAGGTATCTGTGTGAGCTTTACCTTTTGTTTCTGATTTACTGCTTTGGATCAGATTTTGCATAGCATCGCAAACACTGACGCTTTCTTGCAAGTTCTCGATTTTATCCTGTTTGTCTACCAAAGAAGACCAACCATTACCTACAGATTCTGAAACAAACAAGCCACTCCAATCTGAGTTGAAGCGATACACTGCTACCCTGTCGCTGTTGAGTAGCGATCGCACTTCTTTGGTGGTAATAGTAAAGATGGTATCAATATCGAGAGATTGTCTGATTCTATCAATGATTTTGGCGACAGTGCGATCGCGTTCTGCGGTTTTTGCTACTTGCTGAGATTGTCGCTGCAATGATTGAAAGGTTTCTGCTTGTTGCATAGCTGCTCCCAACAACACAGCTACTTGAGTCATCGCATTAACTTCAAACTCTTCCCAGTGTCGGCTTTCAGTGTGTTGATAGCTAGCTAGCAATCCCCAGAGTTTATCTTCTTTAAAAATGGGGATAGTCAAATAGGCTTTAGCTTCAAATTGCTCTAAAAGTTCCATGTAGCAAGGAGGAAACCCAGCTTTATAGACATCATCAACAACAAAACTAGTTTTCTGTTGATAACGACCTCCTTGATTTTCTTGCAAGTAGTTATCTTTAACTTTGTAATATTCGCTCAAGTTGCGGATAGTACTACAATGACCATTTTCTTGTAGAAGTTCTCGATCAAAATCTTTTTCTTTAAAAGGTATCCAGCCTTTAGCAATTGATTCAGCTATAAACTCACCGCTCCAGTCAGGATTAAAGCGATAAACAGCAGTACGATCTACTTGCAATAATCGCCGGACTTCAGCAACTGTTGCTTGGAGAATGCCCTCAAATTGCAAAGTTCCTGTCACTTTTTCTGTCAGTGCTTCGCCAATTTTGCGGGTGAGGGTAATCAAATTGCGTTGGCGTTCTGTGGTGCGAGCTAGTTGTTGAGATTGGGTTTGAACTTGTTGAAAATATTCTGTTTGGGAAATACCAACACCAAAATGTACAGCTATTTGGGTTAATAAGTTGACTTCCCAATTTTGCCAATCACGAGTTCCTGAATTTTGATATGCTGCCAGCAAACCCCACAATTTTTGTCCAGAGAATACCGGAACAGTTGCATATGCTTTGACTTCAAATTGCTCTAACATCTCAACATGGCACAGAGAATGGCCTGCTTTATAGATGTTATTAACAATCAAATTTTCATGATAGCGATAACGTCCGCCTTGAGTTTCTTGTAAGTGGGTATCTTCCCAAACGGTTTTGATATCTGGCCCTACCAATCTTTTCCAACCACTTGCTACCGACTCGGCTATATATTCACCAGTCCAGTTAGAGTTAAAGCGATATACTGATACGCGATCGCATTGCAATAATTGCCGTACTTCTTGAGTAGTCGTGTGAAAAAGATCGTCAAGATTTGACAATCGTTGAATTTTATCGATGACTTTGGCGATCGATTTTTGTTCTTGTGTTTGTTGTTGCAGTTTTCTTTGGAATTCAAAGTGCTGCAATCTGTGAGTTAGTTCTGTGGTAATTTGAGATAGTTGACTAATTTCTGCTTCTAACCATTCCCGCTGTGAGGAACAATTATTTACCGCTAGTAAGCCCCATACTTTACCATCAACAATAATAGGTAAACTTAAACTAGCCTTAATTTGAAATTTCTCTAGTAGCTGCTTTTGATAAGGTGTAAGTTGTATCTGATTGATATCGTCAATAGCTATAGGTTCTAAATGGTCTTGACTGGCATGTAAGCCAAAAATAATACTAGGAAGATTTTCACCTAGCGCAGGTGTCCAAGCTGTTGTTCTCGATTCTGCTAAGACAATACCAGATTCAGAGCTATTAAATTGGTAAATTAAAGTGCGATCGCTAGCAATTTTCTCTCGAATTTGTGCCACAGTAACTTTAAATAGCGTATCTACATCTGTGGCTTGACGCATCTGACTGGCAATAGCTTGAAACTGCTGTCGCCAAACTTTAAATCTCTGAGAAATCGCCTTCATATCAGAGTTTTCTTGACTAGATTTTGCCTGATTTTCTACTTTTTCTGTATCAGACGACCAATGTCCATTTTCAAAAACATTTTGACGCGAATCTGTCATAACACACACCTAAAAATTTATTGTGATTAATTAGAGCTATTTTTCACCCTTCTCAGGAAAGGTAAAGATTGTTACTAAACGTTAACTATGAATTTTCCACATGGAAGATTGGATAATTTTTGTGGCATCTAAATTAAAAATCATTTGTTCCGCTGCATTGATAAAGTATCCCAGCAAAAAAGGAGTCATGACTGGGTAAAATGATTCACCAGATAGAGATTTCATCTGCTGAGTATCTAACAACTCAATATCCATTAGTTGCCGTACCAATAACCCCAAATATTTGCCTTCGCTTTCTAATACAATTGCCATCATTTTCGAGAGAAAATTTGACCCTTGTAATAAGGATGAATAGCCTAGCATTTCTTCTAAATCAACTAACCAAAGCATTTCACCACGCCAGTTATAGATGCCTAAAACACAATTAGGCATCTGAGGAACACCACATATTTCTGTCAGCGATACTTGCAAAATTTCTGTAATGTTCTGTAATGAAATTACAGCTGTGTCTTTAACTCCCAAGTGAAAACTTAAAAATTTCTGCTGAGTTTCCAAATTGATTTATCCTTTGTCATTGCTTGCTTTTAGTCAGTTTATACATAATGAATATTTGCAGCATCTGTGTGAGTACAAGTCAAAACATAAACAGGTTTCTTAACCCACTTCATACTCCCTATTTTCAAAATAGTTTTTTATGGTAGTGGTAGGATTTCACAACCAAATATAGAAAAAGATCCTGACGCTATTATCGAAGTAATTGTCTTAAAATTATAATCAATTCTTCCTTGTTTATCGGTTTAGAAATATAAGCTTCAGCTCCCAACATATTACCCCAAATTTTATCTACATCACTATTTTTAGTAGAACATAAAACCACGGGTATTTTACTAGTGTTGGGGTTGTCTTTTAACTCTCGGCAAATCTCAAAACCGCTTTTTCCTGGTAAAATAATATCAAGAAATATTAGGTCTGGCTTAATTCTACCTATTTGATTTTGAGCTTCTTCACTACTTTTTGCACTTATTACGGAATAACCTGCCTGTTGTAAGTAACAGCTAAGGATTTCCATATCAGTCAAACCATCTTCAACAACTAAAACAGTATTCATACTAATTACCCTTTATATTCTTCTGAAAGAAGAACTATGTAAACATAAACTGTTATTTTTATCTAATTTTGATGCAATCTTTATATACAAACCTCAGAAAAAGTACTTAATAAACATAATTTGAGACACGCTATTTTAAAATAGAAAAATTTCCCAAATGAATGAGTATGCTTTAATTCAAACCCTCTAAATTAGATGCACTCTTGCTTGAAAATAAAGGATGTGTAGGTAAATACTTACGTACTATACTTATAACTTTATCAGCCACTACGGGTTTAGTAAGAAAATCAGTAGAACCGACTACCTTAGCACGAACTCTATCTATAAGCCCATCATTACCTGTCAAGATAATTACTGGCGTGTTGACAAAGTTAGGAATTCGTCGTAACTGAGTGCAGATTTCGTAACCGCTAGCGACTGGCATAATCAAGTCTAAAAAAATCAGATCAGGTTTATTTTGAATGAGAATTGGTAAAGCTTGTACAGCATCTTGAATTCCGATAAACCTTAGTCCTTGAGAAGTGATAATCTTCTCTAATATGTTACCGACTTGAAGACTATCATCAACACAGGCTACTAATAGCGCATCTGGTTTTTTTAATTGTGTAGTTGTAGAGTTTTTGTTGCCTTCAATGATTGGTAAAGGAAAATCAGATATTTCTACTAATTCGATGATTCCTTTCAAGATATAAGGAAGCAAAGAACGCGTAACTGGTAATACACTCTGCTTCATTTTCACTGCTAAATCTCGCAGAGTATATTTACCATTGATTAAATTTACTAAATTTTTGTAGACAAATGGACTTATTTGCTGTTGAAGTTGTTCGGGTCTTCGCAAAACTGGCGATAAGTTAGGAGAAAAATTTGCTAAACCAGCTTCTGACCAATTCTTCCACGAGTCTTGCATGAGGTTTAAAGACATGTCTGTATTCGTGAAACTCATTGGTGCTTCTAAAATAGCTTCTTGGCTGCGAGTGCAACTTACAGAGGTAAAATTAACCTGTTGGGCTAGATCAAAAAACAATTCTGCTATTGTGTTTTCAACAATAGTATTCATTTGTTCACGGGTAATTTTCTGTTTTTTATAAAATATTTCTAAGAGATGATAATCCCAGTAATCAATGGATATATCTTGCGATCGCAACTGCATTTTATCAACATCAATCTGTGAACTATTTTGAGCTATGTGCCTACGCCAGCGTCGAAAAGGATGAGTTCCACCAGTTGCCCAAACTATCCTCCCTAGACGATAGTAAAAATTACATTGATATCCTTTAGTACTTTTAATATTTAATTTCCCATTATATTGAGTATTAGTACAATTTTTAAATTCATTAAGCAAATCATTTGAAAACATCATTTCCGACTGAGCCATTTTTGTTCCTTGTGTTAAGAAGCATCTAAGGATAAAAGAACATAAAACTTGTGGTAAATTGTGTAAAGTTTTAATCCATTAACATTTAATAGTTATATTTGGCATCCAAAACACCTTATACTAATTCGTAATTCGTAATGACGCTCGAGGACTCGCTCTAAGCGAAGCTATGCCGCAGGCTTTACGCTGCGCTAACGTAATTAATAAACTATTATTTAGTATGGGTTTCGGAGTTTGAATGTGTAGCCGAATTTTAGAGAATTGGTCTAAAACCAGCAGAAGTATGATCAGCGAAAGAGTTATTTCACTGAATAAATTAAAAATCAGTAGTGCCATACTATACTAATAACTCTGAATCTAAATCATATCCGTATAAATTCTGATTTATCTCTGCAAAAGATTCAGTGTTTCCTAGATATTGCTGATTTAGAATAATTAAACAATAAACAATAGACCTTTTGCAAAAGTCGGATACTCGTCAGAAAATAAATTTTCTGGCTGATAACTCAAGTC
>NZ_JCACKM010000077.1:0-32232 GCF_059505385.1 Desmonostoc vinosum | reverse complement strand
GGTGAGGCGACTTGCATAAAATTTTACCCTTCAAAACTTTTCAAACAGCCTCTAAAGGTAAATATGGTTGCAAATTGAGTTTTAATATCCCAATTTACACTACTCTCAATGATTTATTTGTATAAACCTGACAATTAAAGTGTAAAATTCCAGTAATTCTGCTGTGTTATTTACAGTAATTAATTACAAAACATAGGGAGTGGAGAGTAGGGAGTGGGGAGTGGAGAAGAAGTATTTATTTCATTTGATAGTCAAGAAAATGGGTGAGTGTTTTTTTCCTTCTTCTCGCAGCTACGCTTGTTAGAGACTCGTGTGATCAATCACACAACAAGGATATGAAAATGCCTCTTCCCCTACTCCCCACTCCCCACTCCCTATTCCCCATTACTTGCTATGACAACCTCTAGTTCAAAAAACACACTTAGCTCAACAAAAACTTGGATTTGGCAAGATTTATCGATTTGTTATCAAAGCCAAGGAACCAGTGGCCCCGCTGTTATTTTGGTACATGGCTTTGGAGCCTCTTGGTGGCACTGGCGAAAAAATATTCCTGTCTTGGCAGACAATTGTCGTGTTTATGCCATTGATTTAATCGGTTTTGGTGCTTCTGCTAAGCCGCAACCAGGTGAAACAATAGCTTACACGCTAGAAACTTGGGGACAACAAGTGGCAGATTTTTGCCGCGAAGTTGTGGGTGAGCCAGCTTTTTTAGTAGGGAATTCAATCGGTTGTATTGTGGTGATGCAAGCAGTAGTGAGTAACCCGGATATTGGTTTAGGAATTGCCTTGCTTAACTGTTCCTTACGGTTACTGCACGATCGCAAACGAGCCACGCTACCTTGGAGTCGTCGTTTCGGAGCGCCTATTTTACAACGCCTGCTATCTATCAAACCACTAGGGGAGTTCTTTTTCAATCAAGTTGCCAAACCAAAAACAGTGCGACAGATTCTCCTTAAAGCCTATGCTAACGCTGAGGTGGTGACAGATGAGTTAGTAGATATTTTAACTGCACCAGCAAGCGATCCGGGTGCTGTGGCTGTGTTCTTGGCTTTTACCTCTTATTCTACAGGCCCCTTACCTGAAGACCTTTTACCACTGCTACCTTGTCCCGCAATTATTTTGTGGGGAACAGCTGATCCTTGGGAACCTGTGGAATTGGGTAGGGAGTTAGCCAATTACCCCCAAGTGCTAAAGTTTATTTCTCTGGAAGGGGTGGGACATTGCCCTCAAGATGAAGCGCCGGAGTTAGTCAATCCGATTTTACAAGATTGGATATGGGAGCGATCGCAAGTATTAGATTCAGCAAAATCAGAGACAGAATTTACGCCTAATAACTCTTAAATAATTCGTAATTCGTAATTCGTAATTCGTAATGACGCGACGCTCGTACCGACGCTCGATGACTCGCTATCGCTACCGCTAACGCTAACGTAATTAAGTTTTGTAATGGGGATTTAGCGCAAAGTCACTCTTTGGGTTTCCTCCGCTCTGACGGCAGTTGTTCATGGGGGAAATCACGCCAATTGCTTTAATCTGGGAAACCCGTCCAACGCAGTGGCTCCCCAAGATCACACTAGACTTCTTGCAAAAATACTTGAACCGTCAGAGACTCAAGTCTCTGCCTAATAGCAAAAGTCCGTTGAAACGGACTAAAAATACTGTTATTAGTCGGTTGAAACCGACTTGAGTTATCAGCCAGAAAATTTATTTTCTGGCGAGTATCCGACTTTTGCAAGAGGTCTACTGCCTCAACTTTGTAAGACAACCCCAACACAAAACTTGCCGGTTATGGAACCAGGGGACTTAAACCCACGGAACTTGTTAAAAAGAACTGTTGTGGGATGGGCGTCTCGCCCGCCACGGACGGGCAAGATGCCATTGGTGTCAACTTAAGCTAGAAATAGCTTCGGTGTTGGCTATTTTAGCTGAAATAATCCACTACAAGACTAGCTGGTGTTTAGAATTGGCTAACTTACTTCCAACCCCAGCCGCCGCCCCAGCCCCAAGGACGACGCCAGCCCCAGCCGCCACGCCAGCCCCAGCCCCAGGGACGACCCCAGCCGCCACGCCAGCCGCCGCCCCAACCGCCACGCCAGCCTCCAGCTAGAAGTTCCTGTTCCTTGTTGGGTAATTCCACAATTAAATCTGATGTAATGTTTTGATCTGACATAACTGTTACCTCCATTTCGTACATACATGTGATGCACATGTGTACAAAAAACTTTGTAAGTGTGAAACACTTACGCTTTTATTTCTAGATATATTTTGGAAAGATTAAACTCTCCTAAAGTTAGAAACTAATAAATTATTTTTATATCTTTTGGTTGATGCTAACGATTATTATTAAATACACTCAGATTATTTTTGTTCAGCCCTTCGGGCAAGGCTGCATTCTAAACCCAAAGGACTTTAACTAAACAATGAGACTACCGAGTCTTTTGACTTTGCTGATTTACTACCAGCCTCGTCTAAAGCCCCAGCCTCGTCTAAAACCCCAGCCTCGTCTAAAGCCGCCGCCCCAACCGCCACGCCAGCCGCCGCCCCAACCGCCGCGCCAGCCTCCAGCTAGAAGTTGTTGTTCGTCTGCGGATAGCTCCACAATTAAATTGGATGAGATGTTTTGATCTGACATAATCAGTTACCTCAGTTTTGGATATGTAGGATATTACACACATACATTTAGAAACTTAAGTATGTAATATCTATTCTCTTAGTTGTAAATATATTTTTGAGATATTAAACTCTTCTAAAGATAGAAAAAAGTATAATAAATTTCTAGCTTGTGGATGATAAATTTATTATTTAATGGGGTTAAGGAATAGCTTTTGATTTATCTTGTATTTTAAGATTTTCTAAAGCGCGATCGCTTATAAATAAATCCAGTTCAATTAGGTTTAAAACCTTAAATTCACTGTATTGGCTCATAAATATTAATAGCCACATGATTATAAAAATGCAAAAAGATAGATACTGTATGAAGTATCTATCTTTTTGCAACTGAACCTGTTAAATTTGTGCTTTTTTTGAAGCTATTGAGCTACTATGCTTGAGAATTTATGCTAACTTAGCAACCACAGCTTTTTTTGTAACGTTTGGGCTTGACTGTGCAGATTTTGAAGATTCTACATTTATATTTTTCTTCACCATCATCATCTTTGCCATAGTCATCTTTGTAGTCTTTGCCACATTTATCTCCCCATCCTCCAGATAGAAGCTGTTGCTCTTCTACGGATAACTCAAAAATTAAATCGGAACCCATGATTGTAGCAGACATAATTGTTACCCCACTTACATTATTAGATGTTATACATCTATATAAGTAGCACATAGATGTTATACATCTGTGCTTTCATTTTTAAAGATATTTTTTAATAAAAAACTCTCCTAAAGTTATAAATTAAAAAATACTATTTTACTGCTTGAGGCTGATGTAACATATTGTTGCGGCTAGAAATCTTAAAACAAGTTACTATTATCCAATTACAGATAGAAACATTCATATCATTTTTATATTTAGTATTTTGTATGCTAGTTTATCAACAATGTTTAAAGTTAGTATTTATAGTTATTTATAACAAGAAAAGTTTTTACTAAACGGTAAATTATTCAATGCTTGAAGCATTGCAATTTTTATACTGATAAGTAAGAGGGGAGTAGAAAAGTTTGTGCTATGAAAATAGATAAACTCTGGCTCACAAACTCTTGATATTATTCCTCAGAAGCAAATAGGAGTTTGATTAAACTTACTCAATATTAATTAAATATTGAGTAAGTTATTTAAGGTTTTTTCTCCCCTCGCTTGCAACAGTGATAACCTATTTGCTCATCAACTAAGAATCTGTCCTAAAGCCAACAATTTTAACAGGGAAACACTCTCCACCTTTAGTAGAGAGCTGTCCTATAACAGTAATTTCAGGAGTTTGTTGCATTCCATCATTTCCATTGTTTGATTGGCATGATTTTCTGTATCTGCATCCTCCAGATATGTGCTGTTGTTGCTTTGTAGACAACTCTACAAATAACTCAGATTTAATAGATTGAACAGACATGATTGATTACCTCACTTACGTAAATAGGTGCTATTCACCTATAGTTTTTATTGTAAACTATCTCTCTAAATAAAATCATTTTTATAGATAAAAATTAGTAATATGAATTTTATTTTTAGGGCATTTATATAAAGACAGAAATATGGTTTTTGTCTTTGCTAACAAACATTTTTAGTTTAAGTTTTTTAATTAACTGATATATTAAAAACTTATTTGTTTAAAAAATAAATAAAAAGCTCCCTGACTTCTTGAAGAAGTCGGGAACATAATATCAATTTGAATTTCTGAGTTTTAAAGTTTTATAAAAATCTCGATATTTATAAATAGTAATACGTTCAAATATTAACGTAAATACGCGCATTTTAGAATCAAATATGAAAATTTGCGGCGTCCAGATTTCCAACTTCTCAAAGAAGTCGAGGATTTTAATTCTCACGAATGATTTAGGATTGCTATAGGAGTCTTATATAATTTAATCTTTCACTTGTAAGCTAATTTTTAGAGTGATAAAAACTTTAGATGCTCCCCTTTTTGAGAGAGAAAAGTTTCTAGTGTACCTTGTAGTTTTACTTGACCTTTATCCATAAGTACGATCCAATCTGCGCGATTAATAACGCTGGGGCGGTGGGTGATTAAAATGGTGGTTTTGTCTTTTCGATATTCCAAAAGCCGATCTAAGACATGGGCTTCACTGACTGGATCAAGTCCAGCGGTGGCTTCATCTAGAATCAGTACAGGTGGATTAGTTAAGATGCCTCTGGCGATCGCTAATCGTTGTCTTTGTCCACCGGAGAGGTTTGCACCAAATTCTCCTAAAACTGTTTGATATTTATTCGGCAGTTCACTGATAAAACCATCTGCATCAGCTATATGGCAAGCTTTGACAATATCCTCAAAGTCGATATAAGGCGCTCCTAAGCGGAAATTATCTAAAATCGAACGACTCCAAAAGTGGGGTTCTTGGGGTACATAAACTACTTGTTGTCGCAAACAATCCAGAGAAAGGTCTTGGATGTTGAAAAAACCAATACGGATATTGCCAGAGTTGAGCTGGTATAAGCCTGCTATTAGTTTTGCTAATGTGCTTTTACCACAACCCGATTGGCCGATAAAAGCGATCGCTTTTCCGCCAGGTAGCTTGAGCGAAAAATCTTCTAACAAGTCAACTCTGCCGGCATGGTGAAATTGCAGGTGGGAACAACGGATATCTGCATCACTAGAAATTTGAGCAAATGGCTTTTGACTACCTCCTACTACTTCCGGTGTCGCGTCAATCACTTCTAAAAGGCGAGAAACTGCTGTTTGAGAACGAAAATATTCATCTACAAAGTTAACTAACGAGTCAATTAAAGTGAGAACATTGATTTGTAGAGCGTTAAAAGCAAGCATTTGACCAATACTCAATTCTCCTTGAATTACTAAAACACTTCCTAATCCCAGTAAAGTAACACCACCGATAGAAGCGATTAATTTAGCAACAGTACCGTTGATAATGCCAATTTGCATCGTGCCAAAAGCGAGATTAGCAAGACGACCAAAACGACTTTGAAATTCATCCCAAAATTGAGGTGCAGCATTTGTAGTTTTAATTACTTGAGCGCCCTTAAATGTTTCTACCAGAACACCTTGATTTTCTGCCCCTAAAACTAAAAGATTGCGGGTTTTTTGTTGGAGAATCGGTAAAAAAGGTAGTGTTGCTACAGTCATTAAGATAATGAAAAAGATGACTGCAAGTGTTAGTTTCCAACTATAAAACAGCATCAAACCGAAAGAAACTACTGCAATAAAAAACTGACTAGGTAAAAGCACCACAACCTGCGATATTAACTGGTTAATTTCACTGATATCTCTCAATCGGCTAGAAATTTCACCACTACGTCGAGACTCATAATAATTCAAAGGTAATTGCAGAATTTTTCGCCCAAACTCTAAGACTAATCCTAATTGCAGCCGTTGACTAAAATGAGCAATCATAATGCCTTGCAGTAATTGCAAACTACTACTAAATAGGCTCATGACGATCACAGCAGAGATGACAACAATCAGTAAATGAGTATCTCCGCGTACCAAGACATCATCTGTAAGTAGTTGAATCAGGATGGGAATACCCAAAGCTAACAAACCCAAGACGATATTGATCAGCAAAACCTGAGTTAGCAGTCCCCGATAAGGCAAGATTCGGACTATGAAGCGAGTTAAACCACCTTGCGCTTCTTCTTGAGGCTGATCAGAAAAGCGGTCTGGATCTGGCTCTAATAGGAGCATCACGCCATTCCACGCAGTTGCTAACTCTTCTTTGCTGACATAACGAACACCTACAGAAGGGTCAGCAATGACGTATTTGCTACCACGTTGGTCGTATAAAACAACCCAATGGTAGCCTTGCCAATGAATAATCGCTGGTAAGCGGATTTCGGTGATTCTATCCATAATCGCCGGCGAAGCTTTAACCGCTCTGGCATTAAAACCCAGAGTCTCAGACCCTCGTTTAAGACCTAACAAAGTTGTTCCTAGTTGTCCAGTTCCTACTGCTTCGCGGCTTTTGGTCATGCTTAAAAAGCGACCATAATGTTTAGAAATTGAAGCTAAACAAGCTGCTCCACAGTCTTCCTCACTCAGCTGTGGAACAGACTGGTAATTTTTATTGAGTTTGAACACATTAAACATAGTTGCTAAACTCATGAATTAAGATGTACAAAATCGGCAAAGCATTGCTCATTGGTTAGTGATTAATAAGTCAAGGACTTGGTTTATTAAGGAAAAGACAATTAATACCGACAAAGAACAAATTAGGATTAAGAATCGGCGATTAATCTGGCTTTCCTCAGAATGAACCGCAGTACTGTTTCCTGACGGGAAATGATGTCGGCTCTACCTTCCATACCCGGTTTTAAATTACACTGGCGATCGCCTCTACCGACATACAGTGTTTGCGGTTCGATGGTGACTGCATAGGTAGCCGCTTGCTGGGTATTTTGGGCTACAGCACTGTTGTTGGCGCTTGGTAAAGCATCTGGTGCAATTGTGGTGACAGTCCCTTTGAGAGTGCCATAGTCTGGATAGGGACAAGCAGATACTCGCATCTGGACTTGTTGACCGGCTTTCACCTTATCTATATCTCGTGCTGGAACTTGAGCTTTAATTAGGATGGGAGCGCCAAAAGGAGCAATCTGAGCAATAGCTTCGCTTGGTTGTACTACCTGTCCAGGGTTGCGAAGATTTAATTGCAGAACTGTACCTGCAATTGGCGCTCGAATTACACTCTTGCTCAGGTCATTTTCTACTTGTTGTAATTCTTTGCGAGTGCGATCGAGTTGTTTTTGAAATTCTAGGCGTTGCTGGAGTAAGGTTTCTCTTTCTTTTTTTAAAGCGGCTAGGGTAGCTACACCTCTTGCTTGTTCTTGTTTGATGCGTTCATACGCCACAGTGACGATAGAATTATTAGGATTAACAGCGGTTTGAGCTTTTTCTAAATTTGTTTGAGCGATCGTTAGAGCTTGTTGTTTTTCCTCCAAAAGATTTTTAGCGTTAGCTTTTGCTTGTTCTAGCTTGGCTTCCGCAGATTTCACCGCTTGTTCTTTTTCTTCTTGCAGATTTTTGGCGTTGGCTTTTGCTTGCTCTAGCTTGGCTTCCGCAGATTTCACCGCTTGTTCTTTTTCCTCAAACAGATCGCGAGAAACTGCTCCAATTCCCACTATAGGTTTTAATCTGTCTCGTTGTACTTTGGCTAATTTCAAAGCTGCTTCCGCTTCTTGTACTGTTGCTGTGAGTAATTTTTCTCGCTGCAAGCGGTCTCGTTGCATTCTGGCTAATCTTAAAGCTGTTTCGGCTTCTTGTACTGTGACTGTTAATAATCTTTCTCTTTGTAATCGGTCTCGTTGCACTTTGGCTAGAGTCAAAGCTGCTTGCGCTTGTGTCATCTCAGCGGTAGCTTTAATTTGCTGATCTTGATAGCTTCGCTGAGAACCACCTAACTCAGCTTGTGCAGCAATGAGTGTACGGTTAACTAAGTTGATTTGTGCGGCAATTTGAGAATCTATTTCACCGAGTTGAGCATCAATTTGATTGAGCTGTAATTGACTTTGGCTAATAGTACTATCTAATTGACTTTTTTGATTCCGCAAGCGAGAATCATCGACATTGGCAATAGCTTCTCCCTGGCTCACAACTTGATTATCTTTAACTCCAATTTTTTGCACAGTTCCACTAATAGCAGACTGAACAATTCGTAATTCTCCCACAGGCCGAATACTTGCCGGAACTTTGACTGTGACATTGTATTTCAGCACAGATGTGAGAGTCACTCCAACCACAAAAGTAGTCAGTAATACTCCACCAGCAATGTTAGCCCATTTGCTGATTCGAGGGAGAAACTCGTTAGCTTCAACTGCATTTAGCTGCTCTGGATCTGGTTCGTTAAACCTATTCCAAAGATGATTTTCCTCGCGTCGTAAGGATTTCACAATATTGCATCCTCTGTTGTGAATGTATCAATAAACAAGAATTAGGCTATCTAATTTTTTGCTTGTTAATTGCTATGAAACGCTAACAAAATTGATGCGATTAACAGGCTATTCTACATAACTTGATTGCAAATTCCTTCTGCGGTAAAAATAACTATCTTTGGTAATATGTCTTGAGGAATAGTGCAAAGTTGAAAACTAGATTTTTGTCAGGCGATCGCTAAATAAATTAACAAAAAACAAGACAATAAATCACGAAAGCAAGCTCTATTAATACTTGTTTTCCATTCAAGAATTAATCATCATACTTGATGATCATCTATAATTATGAAACGGGGAGGAGAAAGGTATGCGTGATGCGCTCAAATCACCTTTCTCTGGTCTTTAACGTGATTAATGCGTTAATCAAACAGAGGAGAACGCTCACACTCTCTCAAAAACCTCACTTACGTTGAGCGAGTTATTTGTATCTCCTTGCTCCCTTTTTTTTGTTTCCAAAAAAGACTCCATGAATTTGCTAATCGATTGAGTTTTACCTAAAGCACTCAGTCAGAGTATTAGGCATGTAAAGATTAATGTGAATTGCTTAATCAAAATTGGTGTAAAACTTAACCCTTAAATATCCACGAATATAAGTCGCTCTACGCCGATAAAATTCTGTGCAAAGTGATGAGTTAAATTATTGCAAGTATTAAAACTAGACCCATATGGACAATAGTCCACAACGAGAGTACGAAAATCTCTCTTCTCTAGCCTTAATCTGTAACCCCTATTTTTAAGCTAGGTCTAACTAGTAGCTTATCGTAGTTTTTAGGTTTTTAGACTACGACGGAGACGAGGAGTAAGGAGTAGGTATTAATGTAGTCTATTTACTTAAAGAACACTGTAAGTTTTATGCCAGTAACCATTAGAATGCACACTGCCTAGAATCTAAAAATTAAGATTTGAGCAAAGAATATGCAGTGCCTGCCTAACAAAAATTGTAATACAGCAACTGGTACAAGATGTGAATTTAAGTGTTCGGAGAAGATTGTGGCTTGTAAAGCACATTTTTAACAGCAAATTTCAGTGTCAGTAATAGCAACTTCTTAATACTATTACTCCTTGGTTAACGCGCAAAAATACTCGCGTGCAATTGTTTCATTAACATGATTATTAGCCTCACTTACGGATTAAGGTAGATGTCTACCTAAGTACCCAAATATAAGCATTATTTCTCAGGAATTCATAAATCCCAGGGTAGAATTTAGTCTTGTATTTTTACCTCTCAAAGTAGAGACAAAATCTTTTATTTTCTACAGATATATCAATACTCTCAGAGAAGGTATGGATGATATTCGATATTTTTTCAATTATTTGCACCATCTAAACAGATATTGGTAGTTTTTGGATAATATATGCAACTATAACTTTTGCATATATAACAATTTTCATCGTTAATCACAATACATTTAATTTTTGCACAGACGCGTCATAACGCGTCTGTGCAAGTCACACACAATCCCACTGAAATTCAGCCAACACTAGTAAACAAACAACCATCACAATCCCGGTGGTGAGAAATTGCCATGCACCGATGTAAGGCAAGATGAGAATTCCTAGCAAGTGAAATATGCCTGTCAAGATTAAAGCACGCGATCGCAATGCTAATCCAGTACACAAGTAACCAAGTGTACTTAGTCCTAACCACAATGGACATAGATACGGTAATATTTCACCCCAACCAATAAAAATACTTAAATTGGTTAATATCAATCCAAAAAGCATTAGCACTATCCAGCAATATAGTACCCAACTAATGTGTTTCAGTTTGACCCAATCCCAACTCCAAGTTACCATTGCGACGATGCCAATACAACTGAGAATTGACCATAAAGTAGCTTGTAAACTCCAACTAACGCTTACAAACTGAGCTGTAATAAACATCGTTATTATTAGCAAACTCCAAAGAATACAAGCCTGATCAATACGAGTGTAGAACGTCGAATAAAGCGTAATTTTACCAATGTGCCAATTAATATATAACAATCCTTCTAGTTCAGGAATTGCCACAATTGGCTGTTTACGGCGTAAAGGAGGTTTTGAATAATTAAAAAAGCTCATTTTTGTTAAGAAAAATTAATTTTTTAAAGCAGAAGATTTTCCTATTTATCTTCTATTTAAAATTAGTAGTTTCTTAACTAAACTCTCTCTTTAGTAATAAATTTAGCTACAGCGTCTCACAAGTAAATGAGGTATAAATTTTCCGAACAAAGTCATATAACAAAAGACTCTTAACCCCGTTCCTTGTTAATGAACAAATATAAATAGATAATTAAGATTATCCAAAAAACTATAGTAATCCTATTTGCTTGACAAATACCGAGAGCCTCAAATCTCCGACTTCCTGAAGAAGTTGGGGAGCTTTTTATTGGTGACTCATTCAGGATTGCTGTAATATGCGATCGCCAATAAGTACATTTGCCACGTTCCGTATGGTAGATTATTTATAGAGGCCCTATGTTTTCTTTAGCAAAACAGACTTATTTTTTTGTTTCACTGCGTAAATCCTATTTCAGCCGGAGCCTCACATTAGGCATTCCCTAGCTTAATTAGGGAACAAAAAATTAGGAGCGTGAAACAGTGTTTTGGAAGTTTGTGTTCAGTGCATTATTATTGCCTAGTTGCTTAGGATTTGAGATAGCGACAGCATCTCCAAAAAATGAATTTCAAATGCCAATAAAGTCTGAGAATTTGGGAATACCAGTCACCCAAAAACAGACAAATCAAGATGTGATAAATTCCTTGCCACTTCTAGCTAGAGAATATTCATCGGCTCAGGAAGACGAAGTTGCTGATACCGAAAAGTTAAAACACAGAAGATATCGGCGTTATCACAGATACCATAGACGATACTATCATCGTTACAGATCATATCCTCGACACAGATATTACCGTCACAGACGTTACTATCGTCGTTACAACCATTACCCCAGATACTACCACAGGGGCTATTATCCTCGTTACAATCATTACCGTAGGTATTATCACAATCGCTACCAGAATTACCGCCACGGAGTTTATGATCCTCTGTACATTCATTACCGCAGGTATTATCACAACCGCTACCGAAATTACTACCCACGCTATCATCATTGAGCAAGGATGATAGGGAATAGGGAATAGGTGAGCCAGCGCGATGTTCGCAGCGTCAAGCCTACGCATAGCTTCGCTTAGAGCGACGTAGGAGCGCCACCCGTTCGCGCAGCGTCTCCGACAGGAGAAGGGGAACAGGGGGTTTCAGATACTTTTAGGCGATCGCTCTCAATCAAATTAGACCTTTTGCAACTTTTTTGCAAAAGGTCTATTGAGTATTAAAAGAACAGATGAAAAATGTTTGTTATAAAAAATTTCATTAACATAGAAAAACTTAGGTAGCAGCTTCAGCCAGACTTGAAACAGCGATCGCTACTTCCCTTTGATTATCCGCAAAATGCTTATCCATGATTGTGGGGACTTGTCTGGCTTGAATTCGGCTGTAGCGGGTTTTGTCTGGCATCACTAAATTGGGGCCAGCTTTACAATTTTTCATGCAGCCAGTACCCTTAATGTTTACTTGGTCTTCTAAACCGCGATCGCTCAACGCAGCCTCCAATGCTTGACAAACTGCTTTACCACCGCGTTTCATACAATCAGACTTTTGACATACTAAAATTGTGGACTTGGTTTTAGTTGGTTTTGGCTTGGACTGATTAACTAATGGTGGTTCTTGTGGTGGTGAAATTTTCTCACCCTCCCAAGTTCCTCGTGCTGCCATCACACGCTCAGCTTTCAGTGTAATTTTGTCATCTTTTAAATCGTACTTTTTTGTACCAGCAACCTGTAACCAAGTTCCCGGTGGTAATCGCAAGTCAAACGCCACCCGTAAATGTTTAGCTAACTTCACATAACATTCACCTTCAGCAGTAGCCAAAAGCAAACCTTTAAGCTTATAGCCATCTTTGATAACAAAATCGAGAAATCTACCCTCAAGGCAAAATTCTGATATTTCCGTATTGTGGAATTCACCCATTTATTTAACCTCCCTTTAACTCCAACAAGCTGTTCAGCCAGACAATCTCAAAACTGTTTGTAGCGACTGTGCCAGCAATGCTCAAGAGACCAAATTAGGTCTTGACGCGGGGCTGTGAATTGTCGCATCACACACCAGAGTTGAATGACAGCCATGGGACTGCTAATTTCAACTTGCAATGGCTGGTTAGTTTCACACCAACATGGAATATCTAATTCCTGTAAGCGTTTATAAACCTGCCAACGATCTGACCAGTTCACCTCTAAAATGTGCTTTTCTGCTATTTCTGAACTAAACGATTTCAAGAGAATTGCCCTCAACGTGCAACAAACTTGCAGTAACTACCGCACCTTGAACCCCTATTTCTAAAATTTTTAGGAGTTTCACTTCATAAACTAGGATACCTTAAGTGCAAACAATTCTCAGTTAATTAGTCAAAAAAAATTAAATCTTTGTAATTAATCATTCTTATCAGAGAGTGACACCAGATTTTACTTGATACCTTGTAGCTGCCTGCACAGGTGCAATTGTGACAAAAGCTACTGCTGTACAGCTAATAACTGCTGTAATAGAGGAAGCAGGGGAAGCAGGGGGAGAATAAATAATTACGAATTACGAATTCCCCATCCCCAATTCTTCCTGAAGAAGCACACATACTTAAGTATTTATGTCAAGGAGAGTTGGAAGTAAACACAGCTTAATGGGCATCTCATTATTTCGTTAAAGAATAAAATGAGGGTTTTAGCTGCGAAAACTTCCAAACAATGTAATATTGATTGGTCTTGCTTTCATTTTTAAAATGTTAATATGTAAAAACTAAGCAGTTAAAAACTATGACTGCTAAAAGCGAGGAGAACAATGGCTGATACGCAAACTGTGTTACAAAATTTTGGTCAAGTGTATGACAATCCAGTATTGCTGGATCGTAGTGTAACTGCTCCAGTTACCGAAGGATTTAACGTTGTTTTAGCTAGTTTCCAGGCACTGTACTTGCAGTATCAAAAGCATCATTTTGTAGTAGAAGGTGCAGAATTTTACTCACTGCATGAGTTCTTCAATGACAGCTACAAAGAAGTGCAAGACCATATCCATGAAATCGGAGAGCGTCTTAATGGATTAGGTGGTGTGCCAGCTGCTAGCTTCAGCAAATTAGCTGAATTATGCTGCTTTGAGCCAGAAGCAGATGGTGCATTTTCTTCTCGTAAAATGGTAGAAAATGACTTGGTAGCAGAACAAGCAATGGTTAGCCTAATTCGCCGTCAAGCCGCTCAGGCGGAGAGTTTGGGAGACAGAGGCACACGCTATCTCTACGAAAAAATCCTCTTAAAAACTGAAGAACGCGCTTATCATTTGACTCACTTCCTTGCCAAGGACAGTTTGACACTGGGTTTTGTCCAACCTGCCCACAACTAAAGCTTTTATTATCTAGATTGGTCTAACCCAGACTAAATAAAAACTTGGCATCACTAGCTCTTAAAAAATCATAAACAATGGCAGAGAATGGCATTTTGACCTCTCTGCCATTTTAATTTAAGTCAATATAACAACATATTATTTAACTTTGAAAGTTTTTAGCAATTAGCTAGTCAAGAAAGATTTTATTTAAGGTTAATCAACTTGTATTGAATAACTAAAGGTAATGTATGCCAAAAAAAACACTATTTCTGAAAATACCTCATTCGATCAATTAGTAAATATTCGCAAAAACAAAATTTTTTTCACATCATAATTAAATAAAATTAAACATATGAATGGGGAGTAGGGAGTGGGGAGTGGGGAGTAGGGAGTAGAGAATGAGGTTATTATTTCTCCCCCTGCTTCCTCATCTCCCGGTTGGTGAGCGGGGTCGAACCACATCTCCCCCTCTCCGCGTCCCCGCGTCCCCGCGTCTTCTTATCCCCAATGTCATCAAACCTGTAAAACTTGATAATAAACGTCATCATAGGGGAGAAAGACCTTTAAAATAGTCAGGATTTGTATTCTCGTACCCAAGGCCACGACTATGCCCCGCCGCGACGACCTCCGGAAGATTCTGCTGTTAGGCTCTGGCCCAATTGTGATTGGACAAGCCTGTGAGTTCGACTACTCTGGCACTCAAGCCTGTAAAGCTTTGCGAGAAGAAGGCTATGAGGTGATTTTGGTCAACTCCAACCCTGCGACAATCATGACTGACCCGGAAACGGCCGATCGCACCTACATTGAGCCGCTAACACCGGAATTGGTCGAAAAAGTCATCGCTAAAGAACGCCCCAATGCCTTATTACCAACAATGGGGGGACAAACTGCCCTCAATCTTGCTGTGACTCTGGCGAAAAATGGGGTATTGGAAAGGTACGGTGTTGAGCTGATTGGTGCGAAGCTGCCAGCCATTGAGAAAGCTGAAGACAGAAAACTATTTAATGAGGCTATGGAAAAAATTGGGGTGCAAGTGTGCCCCAGTGGTACAGCCTCATCTTTGGAAGAAGCGAAAGCGATCGCTCGCCAAATTGGTACTTATCCCCTAATTATCCGTCCTGCTTTCACCTTGGGGGGTACTGGTGGTGGTATTGCCTACAATCAAGAAGAATTTGAGGAAATGGCACAAGTAGGTATAGACGCTAGTCCTGTTTCACAAATTCTCATTGACCAGTCTCTGCTTGGTTGGAAGGAATATGAATTAGAAGTAATGCGTGATTTAGCAGATAACGTGGTAATTATCTGTTCAATCGAAAATCTTGACCCTATGGGTATTCACACTGGGGATTCTATTACCGTCGCGCCCGCACAAACCCTTACTGATAAAGAATACCAAAGGCTGCGGGATATGGCAATTAAGATTATCCGCGAGATTGGTGTAGAAACTGGCGGTTCTAATATTCAGTTTGCTGTCAATCCTGTCACCGGCGATGTGGTGGTGATTGAAATGAATCCCCGTGTTTCCCGCAGTTCTGCTTTGTCTTCTAAAGCTACTGGTTTCCCCATTGCTAAAATGGCCGCGAAATTGGCTGTTGGTTACACTTTGGATGAAATTAAAAATGATATCACCAAGAAAACACCGGCATCTTTTGAACCAACAATTGATTACGTAGTTACCAAAATTCCCCGCTTCGCTTTTGAAAAATTCCCTGGTTCTGAGCCGGTGCTGACAACACAGATGAAGTCAGTTGGGGAAGCTATGGCCATGGGACGGACGTTTAATGAATCTTTCCAAAAAGCGCTACGTTCCTTGGAAACAGGACGCGCGGGTTGGGGTTGCGACAAGCCGGAAAAATTACCCAGTGGTGAACAAATTCGCGCCCTTTTACGGACACCCAACCCCGATCGCATTTTCGCTGTCCGTCATGCCATGCAGATCGGCATCAGCAACGAAGAAATCTATGAACTCACTGGTATTGATCCGTGGTTCCTGGATAAAATGCAGCAAATATTAGAAGTTGAAAAATTTCTCAAACGAACACCCTTAAAGCAATTGACAAAAGCTCAATTGTATGAAGTCAAACGCGATGGATTTAGCGATCGCCAAATTGCCTTTGCTACCAAAACTACCGAAGATGAAGTCCGCGCCTACCGCAAACAACTAGGTGTTACCCCCGTTTATAAAACCGTAGATACCTGCGCGGCCGAGTTTGAAGCATTCACCCCCTACTACTACTCTACCTACGAAGAAGAAACAGAGGTCTTGCCCGCAACTAAACCAAAGGTGGTAATTTTAGGTGGTGGCCCCAACCGCATTGGGCAAGGGATTGAGTTTGACTATTGCTGTTGTCACGCCGCCTATGCCCTCAAAGGGGTGGAGTTTGAAACGATTATGGTCAATTCTAACCCTGAGACAGTTTCTACAGACTATGACACAAGCGATCGCCTCTACTTTGAGCCATTAACCAAAGAAGATGTCCTCAACATCATCGAAACTGAAAATCCTGTAGGCATAATTGTCCAATTCGGCGGACAAACACCCCTGAAGTTAGCAATACCATTGCAGCAGTATCTACAGGGACTGGGGACTGGGGAGAGTTGCCAATTCCCAATTCCCAAAATATGGGGTACTTCACCAGATTCTATCGACACAGCAGAAGATAGAGAGCGGTTTGAGAAGATTCTCAAGGATTTAAATATTGCTCAACCACCGAATGGTACTGCTCGCAGTTATGAGGATGCCCTGATTGTCGCCAAACGTATTGGTTATCCAGTGGTGGTACGTCCCAGCTACGTGTTAGGGGGACGGGCGATGGAAATCGTCTACTCCGATACAGAATTAGAACGCTACATGACCTTTGCGGTACAGGTGGAACCGGAACATCCAATTTTAATTGACAAATTTTTAGAAAATGCCATCGAAGTTGATGTAGATGCGATCGCCGATCATACTGGGCGAGTAGTAATTGGTGGTATTATGGAACACATAGAGCAAGCAGGAATTCACTCAGGAGACTCAGCTTGCTCTTTACCTTCGATTTCTCTATCACCAGCAGTTCTTAATCAAATTCGCACCTGGACAGTGCAGCTAGCACAAGCCTTGTCAGTCGTTGGTTTGATGAATATTCAGTTTGCCGTTGTCGGCGCTCAAGGTTATTCTCCCCAAGTTTACATTTTAGAAGCTAACCCCCGCGCCTCGCGCACAGTGCCCTTTGTCTCCAAAGCGACGGGTGTACCACTGGCGAAACTAGCGTCCTTAATTATGTCTGGTCGCACCTTAGAGGAGCTTGGCTTTACCCAAGAAATTATTCCCTCTCATATTGCCGTCAAAGAAGCTGTATTACCGTTTAATAAATTCCCAGGAACTGATACAATATTAGGCCCGGAAATGCGCTCCACTGGCGAGGTCATGGGAATTGACAGCGACTTTGGACGCGCCTTTGCCAAGGCGGAAATGGGTGCTGGGGAGCGTTTACCACTGACAGGAACCGTATTTGTGTCGATGAGCGATCGCGACAAAACTGTTGCGGTGCCTGTAATCAAGGAATTTATTGATTTAGGCTTTACAGTGATGGCTACCTTGGGCACACGCCGAGTTCTTCAAGAACAAGGGCTAAACGTCGATTTAGTACTCAAACTCCATGAAGGTCGTCCCCACGTCCTTGATGCGATCAAAAATCAAAAAATTCAACTGATCATCAACACACCTTCAGGCGAGGAGGCCCAGACTGACGCGAGATTAATCCGTCGCACAGCCTTAGCTTACAAAATTCCCATAATTACCACCATAGCCGGAGCAAGAGCCACCGTTGCCGCTATCCGTTCACTGCAAAATACAACCTTAGATGTCAAAGGCATCCAAGATTACTGTGTGCCTTTTGAGGTACGTCCTTCTTGATTTGCGGGACGAGGGGATGAGGGATGAGGGGGATGAGGGGGATGAGGGGGATGAGGGAGCAGGGGAAGAAATAATTAACACTCATTTCCCAGTCCCCAGTCCCCAGTCCCCAGTCCCCAGTCCCCAGTCCCCAGTCCCCCCTTAGAAGAGAATGACTATAGTTATCATTGAGATATTTTAACAAATATGAGTAGTAAGAAAGTTTTTTTAACTAGATAATAAATTCCAAGACAGATAAAATTGTCGCGTTAACTGGAGGATAAATGAAAATTCCTACTTTTGGATATTCAAATTTTTCTCATAAATGTTACAATTATTAATACACATCCCATAAACAAATGTTTAAGAGGCTACCTATTATCTAACTGTAGATACTTGTGTCAGCACAGAAATAACTGTAACTTTTTAGCAGTTAAGAAGTCCTAATTTGATTATTATGAGCAGCCGAGTTTCTCGAGCGCGTAAATTGCAAACCATGGCATGGATTCCCAGTTTGGCTGGGTAGTACCATCAACAAGCATCTATCCTTTAATGACCCACCGTCAAACCCATCATTACCAAAGAGTAGCGCCATGAAGACCGCTCAGACAGCCACAGACCTCGTGCGGACTTATCTGCGTGAGATTGGCCGTGTACCACTTCTAACCCATGAGGAAGAGATTTTTTATGGCAAACAAGTGCAACGTTCAACAGCTTTGTATGAATCTAGAGAGGATCTTGTTACCCAGTTAGGGCGAGAACCGACTTTAGAGGAGTGGGCAAAAGCGGCAAAGCTAGAGCCAACAGAGTTGAACGAAGTGATAGCAGATGGCGAATTTGCCAAACGCAAGATGGTGGAAGCTAATTTGCGACTAGTTGTGTCCGTTGCTAAAAAGTACATTAAGCGCAACGTCGATTTACTCGACTTGATTCAAGAAGGTAGCATTGGAATGCAACGGGGCGTAGAAAAGTTTGACCCCACCAAAGGCTATAGATTTTCTACATATGCCTATTGGTGGATTCGTCAAGCCATTACCCGTGCGATCGCCGAAAAAGCTCGCACCATCCGGCTACCTATTCACATTACCGAAAAATTAAATAAAATTAAGAAAGCGCAGCGTCAACTATCACAAAAACTAGGACGCGCCCCTACAGCTGCTGAGCTAGCTCAAGAATTAGAATTAACTCCCAAACAGGTGCGAGAATACCTAGAAAAAGCCCGTTTACCTCTATCTTTAGATTTGCGGTTGGGTGATAATTATGACACCGAACTCGGAGAAATGCTGGAAGATCCAGGAGCTTCTCCCGAAGAATTTGTCATGCAATCTTCTCTATCTTATGACTTAGAGCGCTTGATGGGAGATCTAACACCACAACAAAGAGAAGTCATCACCTTACGCTTTGGATTAACTGATGGGCAGGCTTTAACTCTAGCTAGAATTGGCGAAATCCTAAACATTAGCCGGGAAAGAGTACGACAAATTGAGCGTGAAGCCTTAACCAAACTTCGGAAGTCTAAAGCCAGTATGGATGAGTATTTGGCAAGTTAGTTTTTTGTCCTCTCTTACAAAGTTCTGAGCGCCGACGCTCAGACTTTGAACTTTGTCATTAGTTTATATGACTAATAGACTTCTTGCAAAAATACTTGAACCGTCAGAGACTCAAGTCTCTGCCTAATAGCAAAAGTCCGTTGAAACGGACTAAAAATACTGTTATTAGTCGGTTGAAACCGACTTGAGTTATCAGCCAGAAAATAAATTTTCTGGCGAGTATCCGACTTTTGCAAGAGGTCTAATGACTACGGGCGAGAAAACACCCTGTTTTTAGTACGGTTACACCGACTGCTACAAGAGAGTCAATTTGTTACATTAATTGACATGAAGGCTAAATAGGTTAGCTAAATCGAAAGCAGTCATTAGTCTTCAAAACAGAATTACCGCACAAGTAGTGGTAGTAAAGGAGATTATAAAATGAGTAACCAGTCTAACCGAGTCTCAGAATTTTTTAATAGCGAATCCGAAACTGATGATCTTTTGTGGCAGTATGTTAAATCACTGAGTCCAGAGACAGTTACCCAGCTATCTCAACCTGCCTCTGGAGAAGTCTTTCAGGTGATGGAACGAAATATTGTAGGATTGTTGGGAAACCTGCCTTCAGAACAGTTTGGTATTACTGTTACTACCAGTCGTGAAAGTTTGGGTAGGCTTCTTGCTTCCGCTATGATCAGTGGTTATTTCTTGCGTAACGCCGAACAAAGAATGAACTTTGAACTGGCGCTACAAGGGACTGAAGCCAATAACAACGAAGTTGAATAACCATACAATATATTAGATTTGTGGTTTTTAAGTATTGCGATCGCCACAATCACAAATGAGTCTCTGCGATGGTAATCCGCTTTGATTTTTGAAATTACTTGCGTAAGTAGGGAGTTGGGAGTTGGGAGTAGGGAATAGGGAAAAACCTTTTTGATTGGTACTAAATTTTTTTACAGGTTAAATAGGAGTCTTATATATCCTTAAAAAGTCTGTTTTCGTTAACCAAAATTTTTAGTTAAACAGAGACATATTCATGAATAACTAGTACAGATACGTGGACATACTAAGAGCGGTAAACTACATTCATAAACAGTCCAAACTCGGCAAAGCTTAAATTAACTTGCCGAGTTTTGTTATTGGTTATTTCTCCTCCAGTTACTGATCCGGTCACTGAGCGAAGTTGTACCCTACGGGGTAGCAAGCTACGCCTAGCGTCTTTGACAGGAGAAGTCGAAGTGCTGCTCCCTGCTTCCTTATCCCCCACTCCCTTATCATCAACCATGAGTCAAACCAATCCCTCTGTGCCTCATAAAATTATTGGTGTTGCTGTAATTTGGAATGAACAAGAGCAGATATTAATTGATCGCCGTCGTCCTCAAGGGACAATGGGTGGTTTGTGGGAATTTCCTGGGGGAAAGATTGAACCTGGTGAAACAATAGAGGAATGTATTCAAAGAGAAATTTACGAAGAACTGGGAATAGTGATTGAAGTAGGAAAGCATTTAATCACTATTGACCACACGTATACACACTTGCGCGTCACTCTAACGGTACATCACTGTCGTCACGTTACAGGTATTCCCCAACCTCTGGAATGCGATGAAATTCGCTGGGTAAGCTTGGAAGAACTAGAGCAATTTGCCTTTCCGCAAGCGAATAGTCAAATTATCGCGGCTTTGCGAGGGGAGTGGGGAGTGGAGGGATGAGGGGGATGAGGGGGATGAGGGGGATGAGGGGGCAGGGGAAGAAAATAATTACGAATTACGTTAAGCTAAAAAACATCTAAATTACATAATCAAATTAAATAAAACTCTTGTGGGGTGGGCATCTTGCCCGCCCTAATTATGCAAGTTATATGTGGAACAGCTTAGCGTAGCGGTAGCGAGTCCTCGAGCGTCATTACGAATTACGAATTACAAATTCGTCTCAGGTTAAGACTCGCTATTTTCTACAATGATCCCAGGGACTCTGATAAAAGGTGCCAGTAAACAAATGCCTAAAACAGTTGCTGATGTAATGAGCCACGACCCAATTGTCGTGAAGCCGGAAACGCCACTGAAGGAAGCTATTCAAATTCTCGCAGAGCGCCACATCAGTGGCCTACCTGTTGTGGATGATGTCGGTAAGTTGGTGGGCATTATCTCAGAAACTGATTTGATGTGGCAAGAAACAGGCGTAACGCCGCCAGCATACATCATGTTTCTTGATAGCGTGATCTATTTAAAAAATCCTGCTACTTACGATCGCGATTTGCACAAAGCACTAGGACAAACTGTTGGGGAAGCGATGAGCAAAAATCCGATCACCATTTCCCCTGACAAAACTCTCAAGCAAGCAGCTCAAATAATGCACGATCGCAGCGTTCATCGCCTCCCAGTGCTTGACAGCGCGGGTCAAGTAATTGGTATCCTCACTCGTGGTGATGTGATTCGGGCAATGGCAGCAAGTCAAGAGTAGTTATTTGTCATTTGTTAGTGGTTAGTGGTTCAGTGATTTATGACTTTTGGCTGCTGACTATTTGCTTTTTTTATACATTTGAAAATCAAGGATAACTAAATGAGTGTTACACCTGAGTCTGTGAAAGAGTTACTCAGTTCCGAGAATTTGGGCGATCGCTTGCGTGGAGTAAATCAAATCCGTGAGTTGGAACCGGTGATCGGTTTTGAGTTAATTCAAAGTGCGATTGGCGATAGTAATTCTCGTGTGCGATACTCAGCTGTTAGTCAATTTGATACACTCGGCAATCAGAATTTAGATTTATCTTTGGAGTTATTGCGCGATCGCTTGCTGAATGATTCGGAAGCGGATGTGCAAGCAGCAGCAGCAGATTGTTTAGGCGCACTGAAGTTACATGCGGCTTTTGATGATTTGCAACGGGTTTATCAAACAACCAATGAGTGGTTAATTCAATTCAGCATCATCGCTACGTTGGGAGAGTTAGGCGATCCGCGAGGGATTGATTTACTCAAAGAGGCACTCACATCAGAAAATGAATTGGTGCAAACTGCCGCGATTAGTTCCCTTGGGGAGTTGGGAGATATCCAAGCTGTGCCTCTGTTAGTGCCCTATGCAACTAATCCAGATTGGCAAATTCGTTATCGAGTTGTGCAAGCGTTAACTCATTTGGGTGGTGCAGAGGCTAAATCTATATTAGAGACAATGGCGAACGATGAAGTGGAAGCGATCGCCTCTGAGGCTCAAAAAGCTTTGCGATCGGTTTAGGTGATTTCTAATTAAAAAAATACCTATGATGACGAGTTTCGACTACTTCGACTTCGCCTTTCGGCTCCGCTCAAGACAAGCTCAGTACAAGTCCACTCAACTCTCGACTACTCATACCATTTCAGTTTAATGACGAGTTTCGACTTCGCTCAACTCTCGACCATTCAGTTGGTTGAGCGAAGTCGAAACCAACGGCTTTGGTAAATTCTTTTCTAGAAATCACCTGTTAGATTTTTGCTCTAAAAATTTGCCTGTACAAGCTTTGGCCATTCAAGAATCGCCCCTTTAAGAATCGCCCCTTCAAGACTCGCCCCTACAAGATTCGCCCCTTCAAGATTCGCCCCTTCAAGATTCGCCCCTTCAAGATTCGCCCCTTCAAGATTTGCCCCTCTAAGACTCGCCCCTTCAAGAATCGCCCCTTCAAGAATCGCCCTTACAAGATTCGCCCTCTCAAGATTCGCCCCTTGAAGATTCGCCCTCTCAAGATTCGCCCCTTCAAGATTCGCCCTCTCAAGATTCGCCCCTACAAGATTCGCCCTCTCAAGATTCGCCCCTTCAAGATTCGCCCCTACAAGATTCGCCCCTTCAAAATTCGTCTGATCAATGTCTGCCCAGCCCAGATTTGCATTTTCAAGATTCGCTCCTTCAAAATTCGCTTTGTAAAAATCCTTGTTTATTAAAATGCAGTTTTGCAAATCTATAAAGCTTAAGCAATTTAAACATAAAACTTTTTCTTGGTAATCCAATCTTTGCCCATGCAATCTAGAAATCCAAACACCAAAAGCATCAAGTGTAGGCCATTTAATCTTTGAAACTTCCTTTGTCAACCTAGCGCAGGCATTTAAAACCACTAACAATGCTTCTTCTGCATTTCGTGCTTGTCTGTTTTCTTCTTTAAAATTAGGTCTGGGTATTAAACATTCCATCGGCATTCCATTACGCAGCATAAAACCAATTAAATGACATAGCGTATCTTGCCATTCTTTAACCTTGGCTGAATCCTGTAAGCCGATTTCATCCACAATGAAATTAAATAAATACCCATCCATAGCAGTTGACCCACAAAGCATTGCCCAACGCTTCAGAGCATCTTCCTCTTTCCATTCTCCATATCGGTTTTCTTTTTTCATTTCATGAATACGTTCTAATTCCGACACAATGCGTCTTGCTGTTAGATACTCACCAAAACTTTTGTGTGTGAATTCAAAGGTTTTATCACCTTCTTGATAATCACTCTGCCGAAAGTAAAACGCTGTTAAAAGCCTGACTACACCTTTCTCTGCTGCATCTTTATATTCTTGAAAAATTTGTCTTAATGATCCATTACTAGCAATTTTATTTTCAATATCTTTAACTTTTGTTGTTCTACCATTCCCATGCCAGCAAGCTAGAGCAATTTCTTCGAGAATCCGAGCAAATTTGTTGAGACTATCAATTTCAAATTCTCCAAGTGTTGGATGTTGTTGATTATCTGCCCAACCTCGCTTATAAACTCCTTCGAGCAATTTCTTGTAGATGGAATTTAAGTTACTATCTTTGATATCAAATTTACCATCCACAAAAACCAATGCAAGCAAGTAGTTCAGCAAAGGTTGAGATGTAATCTCCGTCAAATTATCTCCTGATAACTCTGTTGGCAACTTTTTGTAATCGTAACCTTTAGCATCTCCATATAATTGCCACCAATCCTGTCGCTGATCTAGCTCTAATACGCCATGCTCATCTTTGTATTTTTCTCTATCGTTATCAGCCACAAAATAAGACAAAACATGCAATATTTGAGGTGACTTGCGAAACATAGCTTTGTTTGCTTGCACTGTTAATTCACGACCACTAAATAACACTTTTAAAAGTGGTTTTTGCTGGTTGAATAACAGAACTCTTCTTTGAACTTCATCAATAAATTGTTGAGCAACTTCTGCGGCGGCGTTACCTTGCATGACTAGCTCGTCTAAGCCGTCAAAAATAATCAAAAGTTGTGATTCGTCATGATTATCTTTTTGTAAAGGATTGGGAGGTAAATTACAGCCTCGGAAATCTCTGATAAAGTCGCTAACTGCTTCAACTAAATCTTTGCGAGGGTTGAATAAGTGCAGAGGAATAAATAAAACTTGATTGCCATATTCTGCTTGTTTAGCAGCAAAAATTTTAGTAAATGAAGATTTGCCGCTGCCTGGGCCACCACTAATTACACGAATTGCCTCTTTAGGCTCATCTAACCAAGTTTGCAATTCTTTTTCTAAGTCAACAACAATTAACTGCTGTTGGTCATCTTGCTCTTTAACATAATACGCACGTAAGGGTATATAAACTTGCTTGAGGCTAAAGTTTTCAATCGAAAATAGTGGTTTATCTACCTCTTGTTGCAACCAGGCAAAATAATTTAACCATGCTTGTTCCCGTTCATATGCCTTATCTACGGGAGTATTTTTTGGTTGTAAATCTTCATATTGTTGAGGATTCTTTGCCCATTGATCACGCAAGGCAAAAATAAAATAGGCAGGTAGGCGATTACTAATACTTTTGGCATCATATCGATTGACGCCAAAAGCTTTTAGCCATTCAGCAAAAGTAGTTTTGACATCTTCTACTATCGGTAAAACTCTGGGCTGTCTTAAAAAGTCTTGGTCGATTACTAGTTCTTGATTGTCTAAGTTTTGACTGAGGAGATTTGATAATTGCTCTAGTTCATCATCATTTGGTTCTCTGAGTAGTAATTTTTCTTTCTCGTTGATTAAGTTAAGCATTGCTTGTGTTAAAGAACCATAAATCAACAACCAAGCAATTTCTTCGGATGTTTTTCTTATGCCAAGTTTTAGCAAGGCTTCCAATAAGTTCTCTGCTACGCCTTTCTGGTCTCTGAAAGCAAGATTGATGGCTGCTTTTCCTAAAAGTGTGGCAAATTCTCTAAAATCAACCTCTTTAGGCTTTTTCCAAAATCTACCGGGCTTGCTGGCAGAAATTCCAGATGTGCTATTCATGGCTATTGATATTGGTATAAACACTAAGTCAATTTATTAAATAATTCGTAATTCGTAATGACGCTCGTACCTCGCTACCGCTACGCTAACGTAATTAAGTTTTGTAATGGGGATTTAGCGCAAAGTCACTCTTTGGGTTTCCTCCTCACTGACGGCAGTTGTTCATGGGGGAAACCACGCCACTTGCGCGGCTGCCGGGAAACCCGAAGGGCGCAGTGGCTCCCCAAGATCACACTGCCTCAACTTTGTAAGACAACCTCAACACCAAACTTGCCGGTTATAGAACCGGGGGACTTAAACTCACGGAACTTGTTAATCGCGTTTTTACCAAATCACTGCGATACAATCAATCTCCACCAATACATCTTTTGGTAGACGGGAAACTTGTACACAAGCACGTGCTGGGGCTGATTCTTCGGGAAAATATTTGGCATAAACTGCATTCATCGCGCCAAAATCATTCATGTCAGCGAGAAACACAGTTGTCTTGACCACATTTTCCCAATTGGCACTTGCTGCTGTCAGGATAGCTTTAAGATTAGCCATCACTTGCTCAGTTTGCTTAGCCACATCATTAGTATCCAGCACACTACCACTCTGGGGATCAATCGCAATTTGTCCAGCGACAAACACTAATTCACCAGTAGCGGCGATCGCTTGATTATAAGGCCCCACTGGGGCAGGTGCTTTATCTGTACGAATAACTTTTCGAGTCATATTTGGTTTGGGGAGTAGGGAGTGGGGAGTAGGGAGTGGGGAGTGAGTATTTGTTATTTCTCCCCCTGCTTCCTCATCCCAACCTTGGACGTATACCATAGTGCCGATATTGCCAATAATCTCGCAAAATGCGATCGTGGTCAAAACATAAATTACTCGGTACGCGCCAAGGCTCAAAAATTCCTACATCTTTGGCATCGTCTCCCGCTTTTGGCTCTCCCGTGGCTGTTGCCAAAAACACGATGCTAATTGTATGCTGACGGGGATCGCGCTTGGGATCAGAATATACCAGTAGTTGCTCAACTAAATCTATTTGTAAACCCGTCTCTTCTTCAGCTTCCCGTAGTGCTGCTATTTCTACAGGTTCACCATAATCCACAAAACCACCAGGAATAGCCCAACCTAAGGGTGGATTATGTCTTTCAATTAACACTATTGGCCGATGAGGTCGGTCTACTAGTTCAATAATGATATCTACTGTCGGTGCAGGATTGCGGTAAGTCATTAGTTATTTAGTTATTGGTCATTGATCATTAACAAAGGACAAACAACAAACGAGTTTACTTTGATTTACTCTCAAAATCCTGTTCCATGATAGATTCGATGCGATCGCCTAGCGCATCAAAAAGACCGTTACTTCCTCTTATAATTCAGGTTAAATATGCCTTTTCCTAGATCTAGCGGCATTTTGTTGCATCCAACCTCTTTTCCCAGTCGATTTGGTATTGGGGATTTAGGCTTAGAAGCCTATCGCTTTATTGATTTTCTCAAAGAGAGTTATCAACAATATTGGCAAGTTTTACCCTTGGGGCCGACAGGATACGGCAATTCGCCTTATATGTCCTACTCGGCAATGGCAGGAAATCCCTTATTAATTAGCCCAGAAAAGCTGCTAGATGAAGGTTTGCTAGTTGAAGAAGACTTTGCTCACCTACCAGCATTTCCACAGGAAAAAGTAGATTTCGAGCAGGTGGTATCAATTAAGATTGGTTTATTAAAAAAAGCCTGCGAGAATTTCAAAGTCAATGCTACGCCATTACAGCAAAAAGAGTTTGCAGGTTTTTGTGATAGCAAAGCCTATTGGTTAGACAATTATGCTTTGTTCATGGCGCTAAAAGATGCTAATGAGGGCGCAAGCTGGCATACATGGGAACCAGAACTTGTCAAGCGAGAACCGGAAGCTTTAGATAGAGTACAGCGGCGGTTGAATGGTGAAGTTTTTTATTACAAGTTCGTCCAATTTGAGTTTTTTCGGCAGTGGTCAAACCTCAAAAGCTACGCCAACATGCGCGGTATAGATATTATCGGCGATATCCCTATCTATGTAGCTCATGATAGTGCTGATGTGTGGGCACATCCCAATATCTTTTGCTTAGATGAAGAAACTGGCGAAGTCGCGCAAATGGCAGGAGTTCCACCAGATTATTTTAGTGCCACTGGTCAATTGTGGGGCAACCCAGTTTATGAGTGGGAGGAATTACAAAAACAAGACTTTAAATGGTGGGTGCAGCGTTTTGAGGCCATGCTGGATTATGTAGATATTATTCGCATTGACCACTTTCGCGGCTTTGATGCTTTTTGGTCTGTGCCTCAAGGGGAAGAAACTGCTATTAATGGCGAATGGGTTGAAGCACCAGGGGAAGCTTTTTTTGATGTGATTAAGCAGAAGTTGGGTAAGTTACCCGTCATGGCGGAAGATTTGGGGGTAATTACACCAGGGGTGGAAGCACTGCGAGATAAGTATGAATTCCCAGGGATGAAAATTTTACAGTTCGCTTTTGGTTCTGATCCCGGCAATCCATTTTTACCATTCAATTTCACGCGTAACGCAGTCGTTTATACCGGGACTCACGATAACGACACAACCATCGGCTGGTTCAACACTGCTAGTGACTATGAAAAGCAAAATCTATTGCTTTACTTAGGTTGTATCAGCCCCGAAGGTATCCATTGGGATTTAATTCGACTGGCTTTAAGTTCCATAGCCAACCAAGCAATTATTCCCTTGCAAGATATTTTAGGATTGGGAAACGAAGCGCGGATGAACTTTCCCAGCGTTCCTGAAGGTAACTGGGAGTGGCGTTATCAAACCGCAGCCTTAACTCAGGAATTAGGCGATCGCTTAAAAAATCTTACCAGACTCTGTGGACGTTCCCCGCAAACGACTTGAGGAATGGGGGAAGAGGGACACGGAGACAGAGGGACGCGGGGACGCGGGGAAATTTTAAAGTACAGGGAGATAACACGACAATAAGATACAAAGAATTCTTTCTCCCCCTCACCGCGTCCCTGCGTCCCCGCGTCTCCCCCTCACCGCGTCCCCTCATCCCCCTCACTGCCTAGACTGGGCAGCAATCTTAATTTCTTCCACTTTTCCCAGTTCTCCCATTTTCTTGGGTTCTTGCTGATTGACGCTCATTAAAACACCACCGGCATTATTGGTTTTGACTGTGAGTTGCTCTTGAGCTTTCCAAGTCCGATGAGTTCCTTGTGGGAGTGTACCCTCAAACTCGGTTTTGCCGTCAGCAACTACGCGAATCCAAGATGATGCTTTTAGGGTGACACCAATTTGTACTGCTTGGTCGGCCTTGATGCTGCTGACGGGTTTAACTTTTGGCGACTGCTTGAGTTGTGTCGCTGATTTGGCATCAGACTCTGTGAGTGGTTTAGGAATTTGGTTATTATTTGCTTGCAGTCCAGCATTATTCAATAAGTGAGATAAACCGCTTATAGAGCATATAATCACTAAAATGTAAAGCCAATAAAGATGAAAAGGACGTAATTGAGCAATACTGATAGATTTCCAACCAGATTGGAGGCTTGCTTTGGGAGAATTGAGCGGAAAATTACTAGCAAATTCTGCTCCATTCAAACCCAGCGCGTCAGCAAATTGTCTGATTAAACCATGAATATATACTGGTTCTGGTAGGTCGTTTAAATTACCTGCTTCGATCGCCTGCAATAATCGTTTGGGGATCTTGGTCAACATGACCATTTCTTCTAAAGAAAAACCCCGCTCTTGACGCAATGCCCTAAGCTGAGCGCCCATTTCGGTCAATTTTTCGGCTCTTTGCTGTTCTAATGACGGCACCACCTGATTATTCTTTTGCTTCTTTAGCCATTTCATGCCTTTCCACACTCCTTAACTCAGCTGAATCTTTAATAGGTTGCTTGAGATGCTCTTGCAAAAAACGAATCTCATGATCTTTGAGAGAACGATATTTACCCACATCTAAAAAGGGTTCTTTTGAGGTTTGTAATTGGATTGAACCTATAGCAGTCCGATGCAGCTTAATTACGGGATATCCCAACTGTTGGGCTACACGGCGAATCTGGCGATTTCTTCCCTCTTGCAAAACAATTTCTAAACTGCTTTGCTCAGCAAACCGTTCTATCAGATGCACCCTGGCTTGTCGTGTTTTTCTACCCTCTAAAACCACGCCTTGACGCCACATCCAAAGCACTGCTTCTGGAGGATGTCCCTTGACCAACACACGATAAGTTTTAGAAATACTATGGCGTGGATGAGTGAGCTTAAATGTCAAGTTTCCATCATTCGTAAGTATAATTGCTCCTGTAGAGTCTACATCTAGACGCCCAACTGGGTGAATACCTAAACCCTTTCGCAATTCTTTTGGTAATAAATCTAGGACAGTTGGCCTGCCCTGGGGGTCGTAGCAAGTTGAAACTACTCCCGTTGGTTTATGTAGCAACAAATATACTAAAGCTGGACGCTGCCTGCTAGACACAGGCTTACCATCAATAGCGATCGCATCTTTTTGGGGATCAACTTTTTGACCCAAATGTGCCAATACTCCATTAATCTGCACACGCGACTGCCTAATCATCTCTTCGGCTTCTCGGCGTGAAGTGATACCCCATTGGGCGAGAATTTTTTGTAACCGTGCCTCCATGTGGAAATTGCTGATTTTTTGTTAACAGTTAAATGATATTTGATATTTGCATTTTGTAGTAAGTAAGCAGAAATGTTAAATTTAAGGCTTATTTAAGTTTTGTCTGTTGTCAAGTAGATACTCAAAGACAGAGTTGTGAAATGCCAGAGCAAAATTTTTCCACAAAAGCAAACAAGATACGTATAATTACGCAGGTATTGACAACAGCTCTAAAACTTTGGTTGAGATCGCAAGTCAGCCAGGTATCCCAACTGGAAGTGGAAATTCAAGCTAGCGATCGCCAAATTCTTTCTGGACGCATCCCCGCAGTCTCGATTTTTGCTACTCATGCAGTTTATCAAGGTCTCCATATTACCCAAATTCAAATAGCGGCAGAAAATATTCAGATAAATGTCGGCTCAGTACTTAAAGGTCAACCTCTACGACTGTTGGAAACAGTACCAGTGGTTGGGGAGTTGCTCGTAGACGAGAAAGATTTGAATTATTCTCTCTCATCTGACCTATTATCCAATGCTTTTAAGGATGTACTGGTTCAACTCTTACCAGAAAACTTTGCAAAATTCCAGCCAATCAATTGGCAAAAAATTCTCCTTGAAAATAACCAAATTATACTGTGCGGCATCCGAGTCGCTAATGGTGAAACAACACCCCTGGAGATTAGTATGGCTTTACAGTTGCTCAGTGGTCATGAATTACAACTGACCAAAATTCAAATCAAACACAATCAAGAAACGCTCACAGAAGAAAACTATGCGTACAACATAGATCTTGGTTCAGATGTTGATATTCAAGAACTAACCCTGCTCCCAGGCAAACTAAAATGTCGTGGACGAATCAACGTCAATCCTTAAATGATCAAAAATGAAAAGATTTAGTCCCCTACTTTAAATGATATAGCGATTCTCACGTGAGAGGATGCACTTCGGCTACGCTCAGTGACCGGGGGATGAGGGGGCCTCTTATGGGTAGGTTTTTTAGATTTCGCGTTTTGGTTGACGCGCTTACGCGGGGACACGGTGAGACAGCGCTACAGGAGGGTTTCCCTCCGCAGGCGACTGCGTTAGCGAGCTTGCGAGCGTCACCCGAAGGGTGACGCGGAGAAAGATTTCGGAACGAAAAAATAGGTTTTTCAGACTGAATATGAAAAACCTACCCTTGAAAGGATGAGGGGCAGGGTAAGCAGAGGGAGAAATAGCAAACACCAATCCCCAGTCCCCAATCCCCATTACAAATGTAGCTTTGTAGGAGCAAGATGATATGAGTCAAGCAAAGGTTGCGGTGGTTGTTGGTGTTGGGCCGGGATTAGGAAGTGCGATCGCTCATCGGTTTGCTCATGAAGGCTTTGCTGTCGCACTGTTGGCCAGAAGTGCTGATCAACTTACTCAAATTCAAAATCAAATTGCTGCTACTGGCGGTAAAGCTATAGCAGTGACAGCAGATGTCACCGATGAGGGATCGATGAAAACTGCCTTTGCAGAGGTGTTTTCTCAATTAGATGCACCTGAAGTTTTGGTGTATAATGCCGGAGCTTTTCAATTTGCTGGCATTCTAGAACTCACACCGGAACAATTTGAAAGCTGCTGGAAAGTCAATTGTTTTGGAGCTTTTTTAGCAGCGCAGCAGGTTCTACCAAAAATGATTGAGCAGGGTCGAGGTACTATTCTGTTCACGGGTGCGACTGCTGCATTGAGAGGTTCTGCTCGTTTTGCGGGTTTGGCAGTGGGTAAATTTGGGTTGAGAGCATTGGCGCAATCTCTCGCACGAGAGTTTGGTTCCCAAGGAATTCACGTTGCTCATATTGTGATTGATGGCATCATTGATACTCCCAAAGTAAAAGCAAGGGGTATTGAGAAAGAAACTTATACCTTGCTTTCACCAGAAGCGATCGCTCAAACTTATTGGTATCTCTATCAACAAGATCCTACCGCTTGGACGCTAGAACTTGATTTAAGACCTGCTGTTGAGAAGTTTTAGGGATTGGGGATTGGGGATTGGGGATTGGGGATTGGGGATTGGGGATTGGGGATT
>NZ_JCACKM010000076.1:0-32951 GCF_059505385.1 Desmonostoc vinosum | reverse complement strand
TACTTTTACCTACATTGCAAACTCTGGCAGATGGGGGGAGAGTGAAAAACTACATTTGGGTTGGTTAAAACGAAAATTCTAGGAAATTGCTTACAAGTAACATTAAAGTTTCAATCCCTAATAGGGATTTGGGTTGGTTAAAACTAAATGATATTGATAATGAGCTAAAAATAGCTCAGTTTCAATCCCTAATAGGGATTTGGGTTGGTTAAAACCAGCGTGATCGCGTCTTGCAAATCATGAAAGAAGTTTCAATCCCTAATAGGGATTTGGGTTGGTTAAAACTGAATATTTTCCTTGATATCGTCAATTCGTTATCGGGTTTCAATCCCTAATAGGGATTTGGGTTGGTTAAAACTGGGGTACAGGCGCGGGCGCTGGGAATTCCTTGGGTTTCAATCCCTAATAGGGATTTGGGTTGGTTAAAACGTTGCTTATAACGCTCCGATAGATACAGGTGCTTGTTTCAATCCCTAATAGGGATTTGGGTTGGTTAAAACCTTGCTGAGTTTGCCACAACTCATCATTAAGCTCAAGTTTCAATCCCTAATAGGGATTTGGGTTGGTTAAAACATATGGTGGCAGATGTTGATGGTAATAGTTTCTTGGTTTCAATCCCTAATAGGGATTTGGGTTGGTTAAAACTCCTGCCCAGTTCCCCGGCAATCCCTCACATTCATAGTTTCAATCCCTAATAGGGATTTGGGTTGGTTAAAACTAAGAAATTCAAAACTCCACAGGGTCAATAACTCTGTTTCAATCCCTAATAGGGATTTGGGTTGGTTAAAACTAAGGACGGACGCGGTAGGCGATCGCATCAAAGAAGAGTTGAGTTTCAATCCCTAATAGGGATTTGGGTTGGTTAAAACTCTCAAGAAAGTATTGAATTGTCGGAGCAAATTCAACGTTTCAATCCCTAATAGGGATTTGGGTTGGTTAAAACCTTGCCTTCCCTTTTCATTTCCTCACGCACTTTTTCAAGGTTTCAATCCCTAATAGGGATTTGGGTTGGTTAAAACGCCACTCCTTCTCTTTAAGTTGCCAATACCACCCCAGTTTCAATCCCTAATAGGGATTTGGGTTGGTTAAAACTGGCCCCGAAAATGCCAAGTTTAGCGGCAAGTATGTTTCAATCCCTAATAGGGATTTGGGTTGGTTAAAACTTCGCCTTTATATCAAGCACCTCCAGGATGGAGCGGTTTCAATCCCTAATAGGGATTTGGGTTGGTTAAAACTGATTTGAAAGCTGCTTTGTTTTTAATTTCTCGGTTTCAATCCCTAATAGGGATTTGGGTTGGTTAAAACCCCCTAATATCACCTTCTTTGTTGGAATGGTGAACGTTTCAATCCCTAATAGGGATTTGGGTTGGTTAAAACTAGCAATATCTACAGCGCCGATTGTCACCTCGCCGTTTCAATCCCTAATAGGGATTTGGGTTGGTTAAAACGCTGTAATACGGCGGTTGATCGCACGTCTCACCGTGTTTCAATCCCTAATAGGGATTTGGGTTGGTTAAAACTACTATCAATATTGAAATCAGGTTTTATTGTTGGGTTTCAATCCCTAATAGGGATTTGGGTTGGTTAAAACCAGCACGGACTTGCCAGCACCCATGCCACCGTGAATCAGTTTCAATCCCTAATAGGGATTTGGGTTGGTTAAAACTCGCTCGCAGCTACGAACAAAATAACTGCCTTGACTGTTTCAATCCCTAATAGGGATTTGGGTTGGTTAAAACGGTACGGTACAACGGCAAGGGGGATTTTGCGATGAATTTGTTTCAATCCCTAATAGGGATTTGGGTTGGTTAAAACAATAAAATAGTTGAGGATGCGGACATATTTTTTAGTTTCAATCCCTAATAGGGATTTGGGTTGGTTAAAACTTCTAAATTCGCTTGCTTGGGGGTACGGCCGCGTAACCAAGTTTCAATCCCTAATAGGGATTTGGGTTGGTTAAAACTTGTGGCAGCAAATCGACTCTAAGTTCAAAGCTCTTATTTTTGTTTCAATCCCTAATAGGGATTTGGGTTGGTTAAAACATTGATAAAGGCGATCGCACTAGTAATTGTTTTTGGTTTCAATCCCTAATAGGGATTTGGGTTGGTTAAAACATGGAAGAAGTGTTGGGGGAGGGAGTCATCAAAATAGTTTCAATCCCTAATAGGGATTTGGGTTGGTTAAAACCTTCGGCTAATTTCTTGGGCCTTGCCATCTAGATTTAAGTTTCAATCCCTAATAGGGATTTGGGTTGGTTAAAACGTTTACTGACTGCAATTGCACTAAAAGCCAAGGAATATTTGTTTCAATCCCTAATAGGGATTTGGGTTGGTTAAAACTCGAGAAAGGTTAGGAACTGATGTTACTGATAGGTTTCAATCCCTAATAGGGATTTGGGTTGGTTAAAACCTATGTCCAATCCTACCAGATTCACCCCCCTACAACCTGTTTCAATCCCTAATAGGGATTTGGGTTGGTTAAAACTTGCGATCGCCTAGAAATGGATACATTAGGCAGATTACCTACAACCTGTTTCAATCCCTAATAGGGATTTGGGTTGGTTAAAACTTTCCACTACCAGAAGCCCCAATAATGGCAATGTGTTTCAATCCCTAATAGGGATTTGGGTTGGTTAAAACTATTGAGGCGGTGGATAAGGTCTGGTACGTAGGCGTTTCAATCCCTAATAGGGATTTGGGTTGGTTAAAACGCAACCATCCCTTGGCAGCACGGACAATGAACCGGTTTCAATCCCTAATAGGGATTTGGGTTGGTTAAAACTTTCTTGAAGAAACCGAGATTTAGCATCTCCAGTAATGTTTCAATCCCTAATAGGGATTTGGGTTGGTTAAAACTTGATGTATTCTCTTCCGCGCTACACATCAAAGGTTTGTTTCAATCCCTAATAGGGATTTGGGTTGGTTAAAACTTCTTGAAGATTTTTTATCTTCTTGAAACTATGGTGTTTCAATCCCTAATAGGGATTTGGGTTGGTTAAAACTCGATATGGGGGTAAACTTGGTTTATCGTTTTGTTTCAATCCCTAATAGGGATTTGGGTTGGTTAAAACCGCTGGGGTCTGTAAGCCTTGATATATTTGGTTTTCAAGGTTCAATAGTGGCAACCTGTAGCTAAGATACCTTTTCAGACGCTTGGTTGTCAAGAGCGCAAGAATAATAAATAACCTCAAAAGCAATTCTGGTAAGGATTTGGGGTGGTGGTGTCAACCTTTAAAACCCTCAAAGAGGATTCAAAGCTAGAGAGGATAAGCTTTTCAAGCACAAAATTTTGTTTTGTTTGAAAAACACCTACTGGTTGACACCATAATTACTAATTCACATTAGGCGTAATTCTGTAATCTATGCAGAAAGCGTAAAACTGCTATATAAACCCTAAAAAAGTCTAGACATTTATTTCTTACTTTAATGGGAGCATGGGAGCGGTTATCCCTCAGAGGATGCTTGAAAAGTTTTGGGTGAATATAATTCGCTACTACACAAGCGAAGCCCACCTCCTTTGGAAAACACGGAAAATCGAGTTCTTGAAACCCACGGAGGTGGGTTTTGTCTGTATAGTCGCGATTTCTAATCGCCGGGGTAGTATTAATTTAGACTTTTTAAACAACCTCTCAGTAAGCTTTCACGATGAAGCCAACCGTGATAAATTAATTGCTCTCTTTCCCTCTGCCCTCCTGCGGTCTTAATAATAGGTCTTTAAGCAGACACAATATTATATTCAAATATTCTCAATTTGAAATTCTCGTGGATTTTTCAAAATAAAAATATCATTTTCTTTCACTAAATCACCCGTACATCCTCTTTTATAAGGCGTTTTACGACATCTACAGATATCAGCTAAAAGTAGTACAATAAAACTACAAACTTTAGTATTGCTGTAATCATACTGTAAATCAGTTGATATATTGTGTAACAAGTTGAAGGGGGTGATTGTAGTGTTGTCATGTTTTGAGATAGCAGATTACTTTATTTGGTTAGCAAATGAAACAGGTTCTTTTATTAGTAATCTCAAACTGCAAAAACTTGTATACTATGCTCAAGCTTGGTATGTGGCGTTGTATGACATTCCCTTATTCGCAGAAGATTTTGAAGCGTGGATACATGGCCCTGTAATACCTGATTTGTACCAGAAATATAAGCATTTTGGATGGCAACCAATTTTAGAAGATGCTAAACCAAAATTACCCCAAAACATTCAAGAGTTTCTAGGTGAAGTTGCACAAGAGTATTTTGCTTGTGATGCTTATGAACTAGAGAAAATGACTCATGCTGAAGCACCTTGGAATTTGGCTAGAGGAAACATACCAGCTGATGCACCTTGCAACGCAGTGATTAAAAAGGAGTGGATAAAGGAGTATTACGGTTCTCGTGTCGAAGAAAAAGATTAAGAAGACTGAAGTTACTAAAACCAGTAAATCAAGCATTCAACTAACAAAGCTGAAGCCAACTCAAGGCATCAGCTTTTCGTTTAAATATTATCAGGATGATCACAGCAAGTTTTCCTGTAGCGAAAAAGAAGTAATCTACTGGTTGACTTTGCTTGATCGATTAAAAGCTTTATCCAGTTTTTCAGCTAAAGAATTATTGGTAAATCGTAGCAGTAGCCTCAGATGTCATCCCATCAAGTGGACAGATACTAGCGAAAGCGAATTTGGTCTACTAAACGAAGAACAATTAGTTGATACACCATATCAGTTTTCTCTCTCTTCAAATGAACATGGTAGAGTTCATGGATTCTTTATTGAAGAGATTTTCTACATTGTTTGGCTAGACCCAGATCATCGGCTGTACTCTGCTAGAAATTAATTTATTAATAGAGAAATAAAAATGCGTAGCATCATTATTTCAAGCCCACGATTTGAATCGTGGGGTAATAATTACGAATTGGAGCGTAGCGACTTGACTCGTCGTGTTTTCATTCAAATTTTTTAACCTATCAACTAGCTTCAACTGATTTTACCAGTTGAAACCAATGGATAGGTTAAAGCTAAATAGACCTTGAGTTTTAGATACAGTCTAAAATTGTGGAAACTCTAGCACAGCAAAGTAAAAAAACAGACTTTTATCAAAAGATAAAAAAGTTATTTTATTAAGCTTTCTACTCATGCTTTTTTGCCCTATGACTTCACTGTAGGCTGAGTCAGCACTGCTGTATTTCGGTTTTCTGCGTTGGGTAGGCGCGTGATAGTTAATAGTGGTACTTCTTGTCGGCACGACTGGCAAAACCAATATAGTTCACCATGACGGACATGACGTAAGAGGGAACCACCGCAACATGGGCAAGTGTTGGCTCTCATACTCATACCAATGTCCTCCTCAAAAAAACTTGTTTAAGATTTGTAAAAAAAGTTGTTAATTAAAACTGGATTTTAGCGGCGTGAATGCGTCCATTCGATTTTATGCGCTCTTGAATAATTTGTCGGTAGATATCTTCATAACTATTAACCATTTGGTTAACACTAAATTTGTTTTCTACATATTCCCGACAGGTTTGACGATTTAGTTTCAAAGCTAATGGAATCATTGCCGCCATTTCCTCATAGCTATGGCAAACAAATCCACAGACCCCATGGTCAATTACTTCTGGTACAGAACCTAAACCCATAGCGATTACTGGTGTACCAGTTGCCATTGACTCAGTCATCACTAAGCCAAAAGGTTCTTGCCAATTAATGGGGAAGAGAGTTATTGCAGCATTACCCAGAAGTTCAACTTTTTGGGCGTGGTTAACTTCGCCTAAATACTCAATTTGTTGACCATCGATGTAAGGGGCAATCTCTTGTTCAAAAAACTCAGAGTCTACTGCATCAAGCTTTCCAGCCATCTTTAAGCGCCAACCATTTTGCTTAGCAATTGCGATCGCACGATCAGGGCCTTTTTCGGGTGAAAAGCGCCCTAAAAATGCCAAATATGGCTGGTCTTGTGGTTGGCTAACAAAGTTGTAATCTTCGGGATTAATCCCGTTATAAACCGTGCCAACATAGTTGAGATTAATCTGACGTTGCGCGTTACTAATGCTGACGTATGGTTGCTGGTGGTGATAGATATATACGTTGCGGTTGTCTTTTGTAAAATTGCCGTGCAGTGTATGCACTGTGGGTGTTTTTGTGATCAAGCTCGCTAAAGCTAATGCCGAAATGCCTACATGGGAATGAATAATATCAAATTCCGCAGCGCGTTGATAAACTTGGCTTAGTTCTAGCATTTCATACGCTGCATACTCTTGGATATGAGGTTCCAAACGCAATGCACGTGGATAAACTGCTTCTAAACGAGCCAGAGTTTGAGAATCGCCAGAGGCAAATAAAGTTACCTCATGACCGCGACGAACTAGTTCATCAGTCAAGCGACTTACTACTAGTTCAATTCCTCCATAATTAGGAGGTGGAACTCTTTCCCATAAAGGGGCAACTTGAGCGATTTTCATAAGTTGTTTTGGTTCAGTTGGTGAGATTTTCCTCAAGCCAATAAATTACTTCATTAATTTTATGAGGAGAGAGCATTTGTACTTAGCTCTTTGAAATTTAAATTAACCTAACTGATTGCCAAAAGCGCAATATCGGTTAACCGCACCGTATGCTAATCTGTCCCCGATAAAAATTTTAGATTATCGGTAACATTCAGCAAGCAACTCCAATCTCTAAATTACAGTTCATGAGAAACTATTTGCATCTGTCTTGGGGATCATAATACTAGAAAAAATTTTGTAGCGAAACTTACAAAAATGCATACTTTGTAGCTAAAAAGACTAAATTAAGATATGGGATCAAGTGATTAAAGATGAGTTTAGCCATTTTGACTAAACGAAAAAATTAAGTTTAACTATTAAATATACGTGCAAAATTACATAATTCTTAAAGGATAATCAATTAAAATACTGATCACCAGCTAATGAAAATTGCTACTTGGAATGTCAACTCGATTCGCACTCGCCTAGAACAGGTTATCGATTGGTTAAATCAAAATCCCGTTGATGTCCTCTGTTTGCAAGAAACCAAAGTTGTAGATGCTGAGTTTCCGCGATCGCCATTTGAGCAATTAGGTTATCATCTTTATTTGTCAGGACAGAAAGCTTACAATGGTGTAGCCTTAATCAGCCGTCAACCACTTGCAAATGTAAGTATGGGGTTTTCAGAAATTCTGGCAGATCTACAACCCGAATGGAATGAGCAAAAGCGGGTGATTACAGGTGTCATTGACGACATTCAAATTGTGAATCTGTACGTTCCTAATGGCAGTGCAGTGGGTAGCGAGAAATATGATTATAAGCTGCGCTGGTTAACAGTATTAAGAGAATATTTGCAAACAATCCTCTCATCACAACCTGCTATTTGTGTGTGTGGCGACTTCAATATTGCTCTAGAAGCTAGAGATATTCACGACAAAGTTATTACCGAAAATCACATTATGGCATCCGAACCAGAGCGTCAAGCCTTGCGCGATGTGATTACACTAGGATTTGCTGATGCCTTTCGCAAATTCACACAAGAAGGTGGACACTACAGTTGGTGGGACTATCGCGCCGCCGCCTTTCGTCGCAATCTCGGCTGGCGAATTGACCATCATTATCTCACACCTGTTCTGTATGAGCGTGCTAAAAGCTGCATCATCGATGTCGCACCTCGAAAATTAACCCAACCCAGCGACCATGCACCGGTGGTTGTAGAGTTGGGGAATAGGGAATAGGGAATGGGATATTTGTATTTCTAAATTACGAATTATTTTGGCCTTTATCTCTATCTAGCTTCTCTTGGATAGCTTGTCGGCAATACTCAGGAGGGTTATCTATGGTAGACAATTCCTCTTTCATAGTTTTGGTGATACGCAGGTTAAGACGTTCGGTTAGCGATTCTTCTCGTTCCGACTTAAATGGTTTTAAATTTTCTGGTGTACCTTGAGGATTAGGCATTTATGTAGAAATATAAATAAAATTTAATCACTGGTATGCTCGAGATTAAACTGTTTTTATCAGTGGGTATCATCCCTAGAAAAGTTTTTACCCACCGATACCACTTTTGCAAATGGATAATCTTATTTTATGTTCACGCGTTCCGAACTTGAAGTCTTGATGATCGCGCAACTAAGAATTTTGTGCGCTAGATATGGACTAAGACCAATCGGTTAACACTCAACTGTCAATCCTCAACAACAATTTACCTGACTAAGCTACAAGTATTGATTCACGGTAATTATATGTTTTTGGTAACTGGAGCAACGGGAGGAATTGGTCGCCGGGTTGTGCGACTCTTACGCCAACGAGAGCAGTCTGTGCGGGCATTTGTCCGACTCACCTCGCGCTACAGCGAGTTAGAACATCGGGGTGCAGAAATCTTCATTGGTGATTTACACTCAAAACAAGATATCCAGAAAGCTTGTCAAGGCGTCCAGTATATAATCAGCACCCACGGTTCTGGTAGCGATGCCTTATCAATCGATTATCGCGCCAATATTGAATTGATAGACCAAGCAAAAGCCAACGGAGTACAACACTTTGTTTTTATTTCTGTATTGGGAGCCGACCGGGGGTATGAAGATGCGCCCGTATTTAAAGCCAAACGAGCGGTAGAGCGTTACTTGCAAGCTAGTGGCTTAAATTACACTATTTTACGCCCAGCTGGATTAGCATCAAACTTACTGCCACTAGCAGAACGGTTTCGTGAAACAGGGTTGTATCTACTCATCGGCGATCGCAAAAATCGTACCTCAATTTTGAGTACCGATGACTTAGCAAAGATAGTAGTTGATTCTGTAACACTTGAAGGCGCTCATAACCAGACCTTATCAGTTGGAGGCCCGGAAATTTTATCACGAGCCGATATTCCTCGGATTTTTGCTCGGATCTTCAACAAAGAGCCAGTAATAATTAACCCACCACTATTATTTATTGATGGGTTACGGGGTGCATTAGGTTTATTTAATCCCCAAGCACAAACGAGCTTAGGAACTTATCGTACACTGCTAGCAAATGAATTTTTCTGCACCAAAGAGGAAATCGCCAAACTAGAAGCAATTTTCAACTTTCAATTGGAAACATTAGAAAATTTTTTGCGGCGCTATTTAGCAGTTTGAATGAATGGGGAGTAGGGAGTGGGGAGTAGGGAGTGGGAGGGGATGAGGGGGATGTCGTTTGACTTTGCTCATTAGCCAAAAGATGAGGGAGTGAACAAGAAATTTTCTCCGCGTCCCCGTGTCCCCGCGTCCCCGCGTCCCCCTTCGGGTGACGCTCGCTAACGCTGCGCTAACGCAGTCGCCTGCGGAGGGAAACCCTCCTTTACTCGCTGTCTCACCGTGTCCCCAATCCCCAGTCCCCAATCCCCAGTACCCAATCCCCAGTCCCCAATCCCCAATCCCCAATCCCCAATCCCCAATCCCCATTCCCATTCCAAAATTCTATGAGAAATTCCCTATCCGCAAATGCTGCCCAAGCACGTCAAACAAGACAGCGATTCGCTAAACCAGAAGAACAACTAACTTATGAGTTGGGAAAGGCAGTACAGGAATTACCGCCATTGTATACTAGGTTACTAGCAGCCACGGTTAGTATGATAGTATTTGGTGCGATCGCCTGGGCCCATTTCTCGCAAGTAGATGAAGTGGCAACAGCACCAGGAGAATTGATTGCTTCTGCTCAAGTCAGACCAGTAACATCTTTGGGTGGTGGTTCTATTGTCGCTGTTAACGTGCAAGAAGGCGATCGCGTCACCAAAGGTCAAGTATTAATTCAACGAGATCCAGGTTTGCAACAAACCGATGTCACTCGCTTAGCGAAATCCACTCTCTTAATTCAAGAAGACTTGCGACGTTTAGATGCAGAACGCATTGGTGGTAAAACTGCTGGTACGAAACTGCAAGATGAACTCTTAAGTTCGCGCCTACAAGACTACCAAGCACGTCAAGCAGCAGCAGAAGCAGAAGCCAATCGCCAACAAGCACTCATCGATCAGGCTAAAGTCCGCTTAACTCGTTTGCAAGAAAACTTAGTCAACGCCAAAACCAGTCTAGAAAACGCTAAAACCAACCTAGCCAACGCCGAAAATATCCGCACCAAAATCGAAAGCAACCTAGAAATCGCTAAACAAAGAGAGGAAAGCCTACGCACCCTCATTACCCCCGGTGCTGTCCCTCGTGTTGATTACCTAGAAGCGCAAGAAAGATTAAATCGTGCAACTACAGACATTACCAAAGCACAAGATGAAGTGACCAACGCCCGCAATAAAATAACAGAAGCTCAAGACAAAGTTACATCTCTAGAAAAAGATATCGCTGCCCAAGCGCAAGAAATTCGCCAAGCCCAACAAGCCTATCAAGGCGCACGCAATCAAGCCCAGCGTGTAGCATCAGAACGCCAAAGTGAAATTTTGACGCAGATAAACAAGCGTCAAGAAGAACTAACCAACGTTCAAGGTCAATTAAATCAGGCAAGAAAGCAACAAGACCTAGAAACTATTGAGGCCCCTGTTGCCGGTACAATTTACAGAGTTAAAGCCACCAAGGGGCCAGTGCAATCGGGTGAAGAATTGCTGTCAATTTTACCCGAAGGGGAACAAATGCTCTTAGAAGTCAAAGTCCTCAACCGTGACATTGGCTTTATACGTCAAGGAATGAAAGCAAAAGTAAAAATGGCAACTTTTCCCTTTCAAGAATTTGGCACTATTGATGGCGAAGTTGCTCAAGTTAGTCCCAATGCAGTTGTTGATAAAGAATTGGGCTTAGTTTTTCCTACAAGAATCAAGTTAAATAAACATTCGGTCAACGTTCGAGGTCAAGAAGTAGAATTCACTCCCGGCATGACTGCCACAGGTGAAATTGTCACTCGTAAAAAATCAATCTTGACATTTATCACTGAGCCTGTAACGCGACGATTTAATGAAGCATTTTCAGTGAGATGATTGAGAATTGGTGAGATTAGCCCCCGTCTTGGCGGTCTTTGTTACGATAGCGCAGCGTAAAGCCTGCGGCATAGCTTCGCTTAGAGCGAGTCTTCTCCCAAGGGGAGACGCATTCGCGAACGAGCGTCTGGGGGACTGGCGAATTGGAAATTGATTATGGCTCTTTGCGTCCTCAGTCCCCACTCCCAAAAGTGCTTTCAATCAAAACCTGCTCAAATATCTCTGATACTCTTTTAGCTGGGTTTCAAGTTGATTGATTATTTTATAAACATCTAGGTTATTGTTAGGTTTGTCAGTGTCATCATCGTCGTTGCCGTCAGTACTTTTGTTGCTGAAAGTACTTTCGTAGTAACGAAATTGTGAGCCTAAGTCTAAATTTAGGAATGAGTTATTGCTTGTAAGTGTTGAGATGACACTTTGAATTGTTGAGCTAATATCTAAACTAGAAATATTTGCTGGAGTAATATTTTCTGGTATTTTTGTCATGAATTGACCTATTAAAGAGCCAAAATTGAAGCTAGAGGATGTCGATTGTGTAGTGAACTGATTGATGAAATAGTTAATATCGAAGTTGAAGTTAGAATTAGCAACTTGTGTATTATTTCCTGCTGTCTGTGTAACTATCTCTCGCACTTGAGCATCGGTCAAGTTACGGTTAGCACTTAGCATTAGGGCAACGACACCAGCAACATGGGGAGTTGCCATAGATGTACCAGTATATTTGGCATACTGATTACCTGGTACTGAAGAGTAAACACTGACTCCTGGAGCTGTAACATAAGCAAGTGGATTTGACCCAGCTCGGTTAGAAAAGTCGGCTATGTCATCGTTGCGGTCTGTGGCCCCTACTGCAAGCCCCCACTGATTTGCATAGCTAGCTGGATATTCTGGTACTGATTCTCCTTCGTTGCCAGCAGCCATCACGACTATCACACCTCTGCTACTGGCATATTCAACGGCTGACTTTAAAGTATTATTAGAATACTTGCCTCCTAAACTGAGATTAATAACGTTAGCTCCATTTTCTACAGCGTAATAAATACCATTGGCGATCGCAGCATAAGAACCAGAACCAGAGTCATTCAAAACTTTAACTGGCATGATTTTTGCACCATAAGCAACGCCGGTTACACCATAATCATTATTCTCTCCAGCAATAGTGCCAGAAACATGGGTGCCATGACCGTTGCCATCCATAGTGTTGTTGTCACTATTGGAAAAGTTCCAACCATAGTTATCGTCAACGTAGCCGTTACCATCATCATCTACGCCGTTGCCAGCAATTTCATTGGCATTCGTCCAGATGTTATTTCTCAAATCCTCGTGATTGTAGTCAACTCCAGTATCTAAAACAGCAACAGTTACGCCTTGACCTGTGTATCCCTGTGCCCAAACCTCTGGGGCATTAACGGAATCTACCCCCCAATTATTACCATCCAAGTTAGGAACATCAGCAAAAGTGTTCTGACCAATAGCGCTAGCCACTGCGGCAGCGGCATTAATTGAGCCATAACCAGAGGTGGAATTATAGTTTTCAGTACTAAATGTAGCGGCGTTACTAGTATTTTCTACATCACTGCTATTGAGTAGATTTATGTCAGCATCGTCTGTTTTTGAACTAAAGCTACTACGACTGCTAAAGCTAAGGTCATTTTTATTATTAAAAGTATCAACTGAGGAGATAGGAGTAACGTTTAGCTGTTTATTCAAAAATAAATTGTTACTAACATCATCAAGAGACATAAGTATTTTCTCCTCAAATAAAGTGATGTTTTATTGACAGCATAAACTGCTACAACCTTTGGAATAAGGTTATAGAATGAATGCAAATTTACCACCATTGCCAATAATTACTACGAAATTCAACAGTAAAATGCTAAATTTCTTACAAAAATGACTTATCTATTTATTGGTCGCATTATAGCTTTTATAAAATCCCTGTAATAATTTGTTGCTTCAGCGTTGCTTTGTGGCTGAGAAGAGGCAGATTTAGCTAAGATGTTTATGAAAATACGCTATATTTAATAACTCAGTAATTCTAGTTTTTAATAATTTGTTTTACTCTTTTGTGATCGATATTTGATGAATTCTAATTGTTGGGTTCTGCATATAGCAAATTGCCAGCAAGTAAGGTTAATGATAGATTTAATCCATGAATTAAATCTATTGAAGAATTTTTATTTTCATGCAGAGAGTTATGAGAGAATTATGCTATCTGCTTTTTTGGCGAGTTTAATTCTCGCTGTCTGATGTCAATAGAATTCGTCCACAATTTTGATTTGCTGGTACAGCTTCCATCATCTTTTTGGGATTGGGTAAATCAAGGTTGTTCATGAGTTCGATAAACTGGTTACGGCTGTGTTCGGCAAAGCGGGGATTCCAAAGCTTTTCTTCGCCAATGGTAGATACTGTCTGTCCCTGGTAATCATGAGCAGGATACACCAATGTGTCATCCGGTAAGGTGAATAACTTATGAGTGACGGCATCATAGAGTGACCCTGCATCACCATTCTGAAAATCGGTACGACCACAACCCCGAATGAACAGCGCATCCCCAGTTAACAGATGAGTACTGTTGACTAGATAAGCCATATGGCTATCGGTATGACCAGGAGTTGCGATCGCTTGCATCTCTACATCCCCTATGTGTAAAATATTGCCATCTGCAACGTAGCGGTCTGCACAGGTAGCTTCAGCTTTCTGGGGTAAAATTCCCAGGCAACCTGTGAGTTTTCTGAGTCTGTCTGTGGCTGTGATGTGGTCAGCGTGAATATGAGTTTCTAAACAGTAGCGCAGAGTTAGCCCCAATTCTCGCAACAGTTGCAAATCGCGCTCCACTTGTTCTAATACTGGATCAACTAGGATAGCAACTTTAATTGAGCGATCGCCAATTAAATAAGTATAGGTACTTGATTCTTGATCGAACAGTTGACGAAATAACATAGTAGATTTCCACTGAGCTAGTCTTCTTCAACAGCAGCATAAAGTTTCACGTCGAAAATTTCAGTAATTCCTGAGCTAAATTCGCCTGTAAAAGGGAAAGTCGGGGATCTGATCACCGTTAACCACTCAAATTTAATGAGATAAATTACTATTCTAAATGCAGAGAATTTAGAGAAAGCGTAGACGCGGAGCGGCTCATCGTTAGACATCGCTATGATTGGGTTGATAAGTTTTGAGCGATCGCTTTCCTTGGCTGTATTTAAACGGAATCATCACGAATGATCGTTAAACCTAAAATTTTATAAGAAGCTAACATCTCATCAGACACAATTGGGGCAGTTACAAGGTAAGTCAGCGCGTGAATAGACTCGACAACATAGGGAGCAGCAGTATCTAACTTTGCTGCTGTTGCCAACCCAACTACCTCGGCCGCCCTATTAATCATTGCTCGTTTTACATGGGCTTCATCTAAGTTAGGTACGCTAATTCCCATCTCCGGATGCAGGCTACAAACTCCTAACATGCACAAATCTGCACGAATCATTTGTAATGACTCTATTGTGGCAGCACCGACATTAACTAAAGCTTTTTTATAGAGTTGTCCACCTAACATGACAACTTCAATGTGAGGATGATCTGCTAAAGCAACAGCAATGGGAGGGCTATTTGTGATGACTGTTGCTTGCAAGTCCGCAGGTAAATGACGAGCTACTTGCAGGGTTGTTGTGCCTCCATCTAAAATAACCACCTGCCCTGTACATACTAATTTTGCAGCTGCACGGGCGATCGCTTCTTTTTCTTTTGGTGCTTGTTTTTGACGATCAGTATAACTTGCGGTTGCTGGAGAACTCAACAGCGCCCCTCCATGAACGCGCTGTAATAAACCAGATTCTGCCAGTTCTCGCAGATCCCGACGAATCGTATCCTCAGAAACCTTGAGAACATCACTCAATTCTGATGAAAGCACCTTTTTATCGCGACGCAAAATTTCCAAAATGTATTGTCGGCGCTCTGCGGTTAGCATAATTGGTTTTCCTGAAATTGCACGTTTGATCTTGAAATTAATTGTTTAGGAGTTTATACTCATTAATACGCAGGTTTTTGCATTTTTGTCAGCGATTTTAATTTTATTCAAGCACATTCATGCACATTCGTGTGTATGAAATGGGGAGTGGGCTTCTCCTGTCGGAGACGCTCCGCGAACGACTTCGCTCAGCCCACGGAGATGAGGGAGTGAGGAAGACGCGGGGACGTGGAGACGCGGAGAATAACCAATTCCCAATTCCCAGTCCCCAGTCACCAGTCCCCAATTCCCAGTCCCCAGTCCCCAGTCCCCAATTCCCACGAGAAATTAACCATGACTATTACTAATACTCAATTTCCCATCGAACTCAGTGCTTACAAACCTCTAAAACTTAATCCAGCGAATCCCACTCTCACAGATGAGCAGCGAGAAATACTAAAAGCAAACATACAACTTTGTCGTGATGCGATCGTTTTTTTTACAGCAACAGGAGCTGCTAGAGGAGTGGGCGGTCATACTGGTGGCCCTTACGATACAGTACCAGAAGTGATGATTCTCGATGCATTTTTCCGGGGAGTATCAGATCAGTTTGTGCCGATTTTCTTTGATGAGGCAGGACATCGAGTTGCAACCCAGTATCTCATAGCAGTTCTGCATGGTGAGTTGAACGCTGAGCAACTTTTACGCTATCGTGAAGCACATTCTGGGCTACCGGGACATCCTGAACTAGGGCTAACTCCCGGTGTTAAGTTCAGTTCTGGACGGTTGGGACATATGTGGCCCTACGTCAATGGTGTAGCGATCGCCAATCCAGATAAAATAGTCTTCTGTCTTGGTTCTGATGGTTCTCAGCAAGAAGGTAATGATGCTGAAGCTGCACGCTTGGCTGTTGCTCAGAATCTCAATGTCAAGCTGATTATTGATGACAATGATGTGACGATCGCCGGCTATCCTTCTAAATACTTACCTGGTTATAGTGTTACCAAAACCTTAGAAGGTCACGGAATCAAAGTACTTTCAGGAGATGGCGAAGACTTAGATGATTTATATCGTCGCCTTTGCGAAGCAGTAATTACTCCTGGGCCAGTTGCTGTAATCAACAAAAGACCCATGTGTCCTGGCATTGAAGGCTTGGAAGGCTCTAATCACGGACATGACGTGATTTCAGTGGAACTAGCGATTAAATATTTAGAATCTCGTCAACACACAACAGCTGTCGAATATCTCAAAAGTATTCAAAAACCCAAACAAACCTATACTTTTCTTGGTTCTAGCCATCAATGGGGAGCTAATCGCAATGTATTTGGTGATGCGGCAGTTGCCATTTTAAATCGTATGAGTGAAGCAGAGCGCATTTCCAAAGTATTAGTTATTGATAGTGACCTTGAAGGTTCTTGTGGTTTGAAAAAGATTCACGATGCCTATCCAGAAATCTTTGTCCCTTCTGGGATTATGGAACGCGGTAACTTTTCTGCGGCTGCGGGATTTGGTATGGCTGAGGGTAAGCAAGGTATTTTTGCCACCTTCAGCGCCTTTCTCGAAATGTGTATTTCCGAAATTACAATGGCCAGGCTGAACTACTCCAACGTCCTTTGTCATTTTTCTCATGCGGGTATAGATGATATGGCAGATAACACCTGTCATTTCGGTTTGAATAATATGTTTGCTGATAATGGTTTGGAAGATGGTTACTCTACAAGTTTGTATTTTCCGGCTGATGTCAATCAAATGAAGGCTTGTTTAGAAGCTGTGTTTTTTGAGCCTGGATTGCGGTTTATTTTCTCCACTCGTTCTAAAGTACCTAACATTCTCGACAACAACGGCAACGATTTATTTGGCAGTAATTATAAATTTGTTCCTGGGAAAGATGAGGTAATTCGAGAAGGAACAAAAGGCTACATTATCAGCTTTGGCGATGCCTTATATCGTGCGCTTGATGCTGTCGAACGTCTAAAGCAAGAAGGCTTAGATGTAGGATTGATTAATAAGCCAACTTTGAATATTACCGATGAAGAAATGATGCTCAAAATTGGTAAAACTTCTTTCGTCCTGGTTGTTGAATCTTTTAATCGTCGAACTGGATTAGGTAGTCGTTTCGGTTCTTGGTTATTAGAACGCGGGTTAACTCCCAAATATGCTTATCTTGGTACTCATCATGAAGGTTGCGGTGGTTTGTGGGAACAGTTCCCGCATCAAGGTATTGATCCGTTGAGTATTATGAATAAGGTCAAAGAGTTGGCTTCATAGTTAAGATTTTGCCGGATCACACAGAGGCGCGAACTTTTGCGCCTTTCTTTGCGTCTTTGCGTGAGATAAAAAAATATTTATTTTGAAATCTAGCTATTGCCAGATATCTTTATCCTCAAGGACGTTATAATCTACATCTGTTGCAACGAGAGATTTGCTTGTGGATGCTATATTAGAACGATCGCATGAACTCAAACAAGCCTTAGTTGATTTTGTCCTCGACGCAGAAGGCGAACTAGCACAAGCACTAGAAACCTATGCAGCAGAACAGTCTCGCCGTGGTAGTGGCGATAATAAACAGCAAGACTTAATTATTGATAGCTTTATTACCGAAGGCAAAGTTAACGAACAGTCCCCAATAGAGTTGTTTGTTGCTAGCCATCCAGATTTATCACCAAGCGATCGTAATCTCCTCAACAGCTGGCATCATAGTTTTATTGGTTTATTTGCGATCGCCAACATCACACCTGATGGTTTGGAGTTAATGAACTGGCTAACAGCTAAAAATTATATTGTTCAACCAAATAATGCTCAACTGCTCCAAGAAATATCTCGGTTGAAGTTAGGAGAAATTATCTTAACTCGCATTTCTCCTGTTACTGATTACTGGATACTTTCTGGCCCTTACACAATGATGGGTAAATTGGGTAAACCAAAACTGGCCGTAGCAATTGGTAATTTTAAAGAAAATTATAAGAGCCATCTCTACAGCGATGCTCCAGATTTATTGGAAGAAGCATGGCAATCAGTTGTACAATATCATCAACAGTTTATTGACTTTTTTGGTAGTGAAGAAATCACGCTACCTGGATATCAGCTGAATAAAAAAATAGGCGAGTTTCAAGAATTAATCACCGAGAAAACCCTAGCATCAGCAGGAATTGATCCTTCTAAATCACTAGCTGAAGTTGCAGAAGCAGCCGGCATTGGAGATGAGGAAATCAAAGCAGTGGCACAAGAAGCTGGTGCCGATTCTAATGTAGTTTCTCAGATGTTGCACGGTAAAAGCGGCAACAGCAAAATGGTCATGCCAAAGGTTGATTTACCTGCCGAACTCAAAAAAGCAGAACAGGTAACAGCTTTTTCTCATCCGCGTTGGGGACAAATATTTTTACCAACATACAATAAAGTACAAACAATTTTATCAGCAGAAGATTGGCAGAGCGTTGAAGGAGCGGAAAAGCTAATTCGCTACTACCTCGAAGACAAAAGTATCAATGCTTATATCTGGCATCGGTTAGCACAACAGTACCCAATTCAATTAGAAAAGGTATTGCAAACAGTTCTACAACGTCCAGATTTTAGTCTTGCTAATGATTTAGATACACTTTTGTCAGAATTCCACAAACCGATTGAACCAGAGTTACCAGAAATCGCTAGTGTGCCTATACATTTACATAACTTATTTCAAGATGCTTTAGCAGAAGTTAATAAATCTAAGTCTAAAAGTAAGGGACAAAAAAAGCCAGCGAAAGGTTTTCAAAAAAGTTAACAACAGGAGTGGGGAGTAGGGAGTAGGGAGTGGGAAGTGGGGGAAGAAAATGTTTATTTGATTATTCAATTAAGACAAAGAATCTATGCGTGAAATCAAGCCTTGGACTACTACTGTAGTGGTCATCGTATCGGTTGTTGCGACTTCAATAGGTGTTTACAATCTTGAATTGTTTTTAAACACTGTCTGTTTAGTAAATACCATGCCTACTGTGAATAAACATTGCAAGTCGTTACCTTAAAATAGTTCCGTGGGTTTAAATCCCCCGGTTCTATAGCCTACAAGTTTTGTGTTGGGGTTAAATCCCCATTACAAAACTTAATTACGTTAGCGTTAGCGTTAGCGAGTCCTCGAGCGTCAGCGGTAGCGTTAGCGTAGCGTTAGCGAGTCCTCGAGCGTCGGTACGAGCGTCAGCGGTAGCGAGTCCTCGTTAGCGTTAGCGAAGCGGTAGCGAGATACGAGCGTCAGCGGTAGCGATAGCGTAGCGTTAGCGAGTCATCGAGCGTCGGTACGAGCGTCAGCGTAAAGCCTGCGGCATAGCTTCGCTTAGAGCGACACAGGAGCGTCGCGTCATTACGAATTACGAATTACGAATTATTTAATCCACGAGGTGGACTTCGCTTGTGTAGCAGCGAATTTTATACAACCTCTAAAATCCCATTGCCTCGGCTACTGACTTCAATTCTGCTGCGATACCTTGTTTAAACTTACTGTGATTGTGTTTAATTGCTGTATCTGGGTCTTTCAAACCATTACCAGTCAAGACACAAACTACTGTTGCCCCTGTGGGAACTTGGTCTTTGACTTGTAATAGCCCAGCTACAGAGGCAGCGCTGGCCGGTTCGCAGAAGATGCCTTCTGATGCTGCTAAAAGTCGATAAGCATCGAGAATTTCGGCGTCAGTGACGGCATTGAAACTACCCATACTGGCTGATTGTGCAGCGATAGCTAATTCCCAACTCGCAGGGTTGCCAATGCGAATCGCTGTGGCGATGGTTTCTGGATGTGCTACTGGTTGACCACTTACCAAAGGGGCTGCACCTGCGGCTTGGAATCCCATCATCCGGGGGAGGCGATCGCTTTTTCCGGCTTGATGATATTGACAAAATCCCATCCAATATGCTGTGATATTCCCTGCATTGCCTACGGGAATACATAGCCAGTCTGGGGCATTACCCAAGACATCAACAATTTCAAATGCTGCTGTTTTCTGTCCTTCTAAGCGATAGGGGTTGACCGAATTCACCAAAGTTATGGGATAGCTTTGTGCCATCTCGCGAACAATTTCTAGTGCTTGGTCAAAATTACCTTTAATTGCTAGGACTTCTGCCCCATAGAGCAAAGCTTGTGCTAATTTGCCCAATGCTACATAACCATCAGGTATCAGTACAAAAGCACTCATGCCTCCACGGCGGGCATAGGCAGCGGCGGCGGCGGAGGTGTTGCCCGTGCTAGCGCAAATCACGGCCTTTGCCCCTGCTTCCTTTGCTTTAGAAATCGCCATTGTCATTCCCCGGTCTTTAAAACTCCCAGTAGGATTAAGACCGTCATATTTGACAAATACCCGTACTTGTCTACCAATGCGTTCTGCGATCGCCGGCACCGGGATCAAAGGAGTATTGCCCTCCAACAAAGTGACAACAGGTGTTTCTTTACTGACAGGCAAATACTCACGATAGGCTTCTATCAGTCCGGGCCAAGGTTGGCGATAAGATTTAGCAGCAGACAGGCTCAAGGTCACGGGATTAAAACTTCTTAACTAAAGATGGGTATTGGGTACTGGGTAGAGATTTTAGTCTCTAGTCCCTTGAATGGAACACAGCCATTGCAATCGCAGTCTTGAAATCACCAGCCTGGCAACACATTAAACTCAGTGACTGCAAGTATACAATGGTTTGCTTACCTTAAAATCACATTCTTGATACTATCTTAGGATATGACTGTTGACAAGTTCAACAAAATATGTTGTAAATTAAAGACGATTATTTTCCAGAAATAATCATGGAAATTTCGGTTAAACAATGACAGCAAGAACGCTGCTTCAGCATAACTTGTATCAATTTTAGATTGTGAAATACTTACTGGATAGGCTTTTGAGATTGATACTAGGTCTGCTCATAGAAAAAACCTGAAATTATTAAAAGATAGTAAGTTTAGTTTTATGATGAATAAGATAAAAATTTACTTTTAACAATTTTGTACTCTGTGATACCTTGCATGATGACAAAGTGTAGCAGTTTAAAAATGTGGTCAAGCACGTTTATGAGGTAGATACGTAGCATGAAGTTGAATCTTTTTTAACTTCTGTCACTGCTTCCTCCGAGAATTAGATGCTTGTTTGATACGTTTTAGTAAATCGAGTTGTGGATCAAAATATTACGATGACTACTTGTACATCTACCGTTTCTAATGGCGAGTCCCAGGCTTTACTAGTCAGCAATCTGACTAAGTGTTATTATCAAGACGCTCAGCAAGCCAAACTTAGAGATTTGCAAGTAGAGATAGACTCACTGTTGCAGCAGTTGCAAAATCAGCAGCAAAATCTAGCTACTGCCAAGCCAGAAAATTAAGTTGGTTGTGCGATCGCAATTGCAATTATTTCCATACGTGAATTCTAGTAAAGTGACACAGCTAAATGGGTGTATGATGATTCTCGTCTGGGATGGGCGTCTGACCATTGGTGTCAACTGAAGCTAGAAATAGCTTCGGTGTTGGCTTCCTCACCCGCCAAGAAATTTATTTCTTGGCTAATAGCTCAAGTCTACTGAAGTAGACTCAAAATCTTGAGGGATATTCAGTCAGTCTGGGATGGGCGTCTGACCATTGGTGTCAACTGAAGCTAGAAATAGTTTTGGTATTGGCTTCCTCACCCGCCAGAGAATAAATTCTCTGGCTAATAGCTCAAGTCTACTGAAGTAGACTCAAAATCTTGGGGGATATTCAGTCATCTTCAGATGACTTTTGCTATCAGCAAGGAACTTCAGTTCCTTGCGGGACATCGGTTCTACCTTAAGTTGACACTAATGGCGTCTGGCTCGTTCTAGCGGGCAAAATACCCGTACCACAGGAACTTTATTCGCACCATAGTGTGTCACACTACTGGTGGTTCATGTCATTAGTTTCGAGTGGTTAGCTGTGATCAGATCCCTGAGTTTTTGAAAAAGTGGGGATCTAGCAACCCCGTAAAATTAATGAAATACCAATAGTTTGATACGTTTTCGTTAGTTGAGTTGTGGATTGTATTAGGATGACTACCTGCATACCTACTGGTTCTAATCGCGAGTCTCAAGCTCTTGTGGTTAGCAGTCTTACTAAGTGCTACTATCAAGACGCTCAGCAAGCCAAATTGATAGATTTGCAAGCAGAAATAGACTCACTCTTGCAAAAGTTGCAAAACCAACAGCATCAACGTTCAACTGATGCGTCTTAGCTCAAGGGGGTACCTGTTCCCCACTGTTAAGAGTTCCCTCTAAATCGTTTGAGTAGGCCTTGAACATAAATCAGGTTCTCTGCTGTAATTTTTGGTTGTGCCTTCAACCAAGAACTAGCATGTTCTTCTCCTCGCTGAACCCCTAAAATCAAGGCTGCCCAAACTTGTACCTCTAATCTATTGGGATTCACACGCAACGCTGCGGCTGTGCGATTCCACAGCCTGCCATCATCAGCTTTGAGTAGAGTAGCTACTTCTTGAGCATTATGTGGTGATGCTTCTAGTACTTGTAAGGCTTTTTGCCAGCGACCATCAATCAAGTCTGCTAGTACTTGTTGACTAGGACTTGCCCAATTTTTTTCAGCTTGGGTTTGGGTGAGCTGGGAGTGTAGGCGAATCAAATCCATTTGCGTCTGCACTGCTTTTGGCAACACTCCCTTTCGCTGTTTTTGCACAAATTTCAACCACTCAAAGGCTGGCGTCCACAGTCCGCTACGGGCAATGATTAAGGAATTTTGGTATCCGGGATTGTTAAAAGCAGATGGTTGAAGAGTAATAGCTTCTAATTGTAGGGGATTGAGAAATAACTTGGTCGATTTGACTTGATAAATCACCAGATGCGGTTCTAAACCTACTGTTTGATCTACAACTAACTCTTTTGTAGTACTATCAGTTACCTGCTGCCATCTGGGTAATTGTCCATTAGGGCTTGTCCAGGAAACCATTTGTTGTAAGTTAGTGCGCTCTGGATTGTAGTATACGATGTGACCATAGGCGATCGCATTAGTTCCCTGTTGGTGCTGACCGCGCAAATAAAACCAAACTCCCGCAGCGGGTGTATTGTCTTCAAAGCGCTTGACTTCAGTTAATGGTAAAGAAATATTAGTATCTTGGTGTTCTGGTTTAGCCTTGACTAAAGGAGCAACCACAAAGGATTCTTCTGGCCCAATTATTGGTTGTTTAGTTGCTAAATAATAGTATTTTTCCGAGCGAGATTGCCGTTCTGATTCTGGTGAATGCTGATAAACCCTGAGTTCAACAAGTGTTCGACAATCAGCCTGACAGTTAGCCCGTTGTTGAAAAACTGGTAATAAAAAAGATTTATCAGTATTTTCCTCTAGAGGTAGGGTTTCTCCGGCTACTAGTTTTTGTTGATTCAGACTATCTTGAATTTCGCCGAGAGTTTGGGGATGTTCGTAGTTACTGAGGGGAATTTGTGCCCATTCTGGTAAAACTTTATTTAACCAGCTAAGTTGTGCTGGGTTCGAGATTAAAAGAACGCTAAACCAAACACAAGCCATAACTAAACTAGCACTACTCAACAAAATAGCGATCGCCAACATCGACGACAACTTACTTCGCCATTGCCGCTGATTTGGAGGTTTTTTAGCAACACGTTTGAGAGGTTTTTTTAGTTTAGAAGCTTTTGGCGTCAGCTTGCGCGGGCGGTTTACCATGGTTGGGGATTGGGGATTGGCGATTGGCGATTGGGGACTGGGGACTGGGGACTGGGGACTGGGGACTGGGGACTGGGGATTGGGGATTGGGGATTGGGGATTGGGGATTGGCGATTGGCGATTGGCGATTGGCGATTGGCGATTGTCATTGATTATTCTCCACGTCCCCGCATCCCCCTCATCTCCCTCATCCCCCTCATCTCCCTCATCCCCCTCATCTCCCTCATCTCCCTCATCTCCCTCATCTCCCTCATCTCCCTCATCCCCCATTCCCTGTTATACTCGCGCTTTGTAAAGTTGCCTAGAGTTATTTAGGTCTAATTTGGTACAAAATACGTAAATACCCGCATGTAAAATCAAGATGACTGAGAATACACTCTTGACTTAAGTGTGCGTAAGTAGAGTATAGAATCTTGAAAGGTAGATATATTAGCCGTAGTCATAGCAAAAACGCAATACTCGCATGTTTACTAATTGCGGGATTCAATGGAGTTTTTGAGAAGGCGATCGCAATTCCCACGGTTACAAATACTACTCAAGAATCAACAAATATAGAAACGCCAGAAAGTATAAATTTAAATCCTCCCTCATCCCCGGTCACTGAGCAAAGCCGTTTGCGTAGCGTCTTTGACAGGAGAAGTGCATCTCCCTCATCTCCCTCATCCCCCTCCTTCCCCCTTTCCTCAACAGAAGAACCGACCGATAACCCGATGGCGCAAGTCACATCGGTTTCTCAACTCCAGGATGTACAACCTACAGATTGGGCGTTTGGTGCATTGCAGTCTTTGGTGGAACGTTATGGTTGCATAGCAGGTTATCCCGATAGTACCTATCGTGGGAATCGTCCTTTAACACGCTATGAATTTGCCGCCGGCGTAAATGCTTGCTTGGATAAAATTAATGAATTAATCGCCACAACTACCAATGATTTAGTCACACGTGAAGATTTAGCAACTTTACAAAAATTACAAGCAGAATTTGCCGCCGAATTAACAACTTTACAAGGCCGTGTAGATAGTTTAACAACGCAAACTGCTGAAATCGCAGCTAACCAATTTTCTGCAACCACTAAACTTAGCGGACTACTAATCGTTGGGATTCAAGGAAGGAATGAGAATCGGGGTGATGTTAATCCTAGAGATGGTACAAAAGATACAGATGATGCGGGCATAAACACTAGTGTTATATCTCTAGCACAGCTGTATTTAACTAGCCAAATTACTCCCCGCAGCTACCTGTTTACAGGTCTTTTATCTGGCAACGGTACTAGTGCGCCCAGGTTTAACAATACTGTTTCTCGGAATGACGTGTTACTTGGCTACGAATTTACTACAGATAACTTAATCATTAGTGATCTGAATTATCACTGGTTAGTCACAGATAACCTAGCATTGATGGTAGGAACAGAAGGCGTGAGTATGCCGTCTGCTTTCCGAGGCCCAAATCGGGTAGAAAGTGCAGCAACAGGGCCATTGTCTTATTTTGCTCAAAGAAACCCAATCTTAAATATGGGATATGGTCATGCTGGGATTGCTATTGATTGGCAGTTTGCTAGACGCGCTAGTTTGCAGGCAATTTATGCTAGTTACAGTCCAGGTAATCCAGGTCTGCGTAGCGGTTTGTTTGATGGTAATACCACTACAGGTGTACAACTGCTGTTAACACCTACTGATGCTGTAGATTTCAGTTTGTATTACGTGAATAATTACTCATCGGATGGTTGTTTACTGACTTTCGTAGGCGATGAATGCCTCACTGCGGTTAATACCACTACTGGAAAATCAGCACCCCTACAAACGAATGCTGTTGGTGCAACTGTAACATGGCAAATTTCACCGCGTATTACTTTAGGGGCATGGGGTGGTTATACTAAGTCTCACATTCCTGGGCGATCGGGAAATGTAGAAACGACGAATTATATGGTGTTTCTGAATTTCCCTGATTTATTTGCCAGGGGAAATTTGGGAGGAATTTATGTCGGGCAACCTCCTAAAATTACTAGTAGCGATTTACCTGTAGGAAATAATGTCCCTGACTTTGTGAATACAGGTTTAGGTCGTGCCGGAGGACAACCGGGAACCACTACTCAAATAGAAGCATTTTATCGTTTTCAGTTAAGCGATAACATTAGCATTACACCTGGCATGATCTATATTTTAGAGCCTGGTCATACACCAGATAATGACTCAATAACTATTGGTATTTTGCGGGGTAGCTTTAGTTTTTGAGAAAGAGACTAGGGATTAAGGTGTGTTAAGCGTTCTTACAGGGTAGCCCAACCCAATTTAACGAAGGCAGGAGGTAGGAGGCTGTTTTTGTAACGGGGATTTATATGCCACTGCAAAAACTTTGGACGAAGTCCGGTTTTAGACCCGATTGTTTCGATAAATAAAAAAAGGTTTGGCTCACCACCAAACCTCTATATAAATCCAGTGCATAACAACATCCCGAATTAATTTACTCATGATTATTTTCCTAGGTCATCTTCCTATAGGATGTGTCCAAGTATCTTAAAACCTGATAACATGTTATTTCTTTATCTTTCGTGAATCATCAGATTAGTCATAGTGATTTGATAAAGAATTCGGACAAATCCTTTGGTAAAAACATTGCATTGCTGAGGCAGTGCATTGGGGAAACACTGCGTTGCGCGGGTTAAGAGCGTTTAAGCAAGTGTTGTCGGCTTTGCCGACTTAAAGCAACTGACGCGCGATTTCTAATCGTCGGGGCTAGTATTAATTTAGACTTTTCAAACAACCTCTTATACCATTTCACATTAATGGCGATACACATAAATTTTGTAGAGACGCGCTTTTGAAGCGTCTCTACACCGTCTGTATTTGTATCAAGATTTTCGTGAATTGGTATTAAGGGAGAACTCTTAACGGGCAACAGGCAACAGAGAAATCCCCATAATTAAAATTAGGGGATTTGAATTTTTTATAAATAAATACAGAGGCTTTAACCCCTATATTTGGGGCTAATTCTTTTTTATGTTCCCTGTTAAGAATTCCCCCCTCGAATGGGCTTAATAAATAAAGTTTAAAAGCAATTCAATAGACCTCTTACATAAATATTTTTTTTGTTGGGCTACGCCCCGCTTCTCTACGAGACGCTTCGCGAACGCTAACACGCAGAGGCGCAGCGAAAAGTTCTGTTCGCGTAGCGTCTCCGTCAGGAGAAGGAGGGTTTCCCTCCGTAGGAAACTTTTCAAGACAGAGACGCAGAGAAGAGAACGCAAAGAAGGACTTTTGCAAGAGATCTAATATTTGCGATTTAGATCAAAATATCATAGATAAATTGTAATGTTGTGCCAAAATGCCAAATAGATATCAACAAAAAAGACGGGATTAAACCCGTCCTTCGTATAACAGGTAAAAACATCTTGGTAATTTCTGCAAGATATCAAAAGACTACAGTCGAAAGTTGCCAAAATGCCAAAGAATAAACTTTGAAATTTTTTAGACTTGTCCAGCCGTCAAGATTTGGGTTACGGTCATTTGGGCTTTCTGGGCATCAACAGCCTCCCCAGCTTTTTTACCAAGAAGACGCAAAGACGCGGGGAAGGGGAGACGCGGACGCGACCCTTCTCAAGGTCGAAGCGCTGGTCAAAAGCCCCCGAATGCGAGTCGTGGAGGCAAAAAATGTTTTCCTTGCTTGAATCCCCTAGCTTTAGTTATGGGGACTCTCCGCGTCCCCGCGTCCCCGCGTCCAAACGTCTCCGCGTCCTCATCAATTCCTCGTCTCCCTCATCCCCTGTTCCCTTGTTCAAGGACATCGCCAACCTGAAAAGTTTGCCCTTGTACTGTTACTTGGTCGCTTGAGACTAACTGCCGTCCTCGTCGGGTTTCAACTGTGCCATTGACTTTAACATTACCATCAATGATCATCAGTTTGGCTTGTCCTCCAGTTGGGGCTATACCTATTAATTTTAAAAATTGGTCGAGTTTAATCATGTTGCCACTTATTGAAAAAGTTCTCTGTTAAGCGTTCTCCGTGGGCTGAACGTACCCCAAAGCGTAAGTAAGCGAATCGTAGCGTCTCCGACAAGAGAAGTCAAAGCCTGTTAAGCGTTCCCTTCTTTGCAATTATGATTGATGACGACCGATAAGATTGGCAACTAGTTTAGCTAACTCTATGGGATCGGCAGGCTTAGGAACGTGTTTTTGAAATCCTGCGCTTAATGCTTGGACTTGATCAATTTCTCCTGCGTAGGCAGTTAAAGCGATCGCTAAAATTTGTCCGCCTTGTTCTGGTGGTAATTTTCTCACTTCACGGATCAATGTATAGCCATCCATTAATGGCATTGCAATATCACTTAATAAAACATCCTGCTGAGACTGGGCTAATGCTTCTAGTGCTGCGGTTGCAGATGCGACTGCCGTTACTGTCGCCCCATACTTTTCCAAAACGAAGCAGAAAAACTCTCGTACATCAACCTGATCTTCCACAAGCAAAATTCTAACTCCACAGAGAAATAAATCTGCGTTGTTAGTTTCTAAATCAGGAGACTCTGCACTTGGAATATCTAAGTGAGAATTTTTGAGCAAGGGTAACTTGACTGTGAAGGTTGCCCCCTTTCCTTCACCAGGACTTTCGGCATGAACTGTACCACCATGAAGTTCCACCAAATGGCGCACGATCGCCAGCCCTAATCCCAGTCCGCCAAATACTCTAGTTGTCTTGCTATCTGATTGTCGGAAGTACTCAAAGACGTGAGGCAAAAAGGCTCTGCTGATGCCTTTGCCTGTATCAATCACTTGAATTTGGGCGTAGTTAAGTGCTGAGTGCTGAGTAGATGAGTGTGGTTTTGGGGAGCCATCCCCGTTGTCGCTGAGTGTTGATAATCGCACTTCTACTCGTCCGCCTGACGGGGTGAATTTGACGGCATTTGAGAGCAGATTCCAAACTACTTGTTGCAAGCGATCGCCGTCTCCCATTACCTGTATGATATTATCGCCTAGCACTGTTTGAATTTGAATTGATTTGGCTTCTGCTGCTAGGCAGACAGTTTCGAGGGCGTTGGTGATTGTTGCTCTCAAATCGACGGTAGAAATTTTGAGGTTGAGTTTACCTTGCAAAATCCGCGAAACATCTAATAGATCTTCAATTAGTTGAGTTTGTAATTTGGCGTTGCGCTCAATTGTCTCCAAAGCACGGGTGATAGTTGCTTGGTCATGCTTGCGGGTTCTGAGCAACTTTGCCCAACCCAAGATGGGATTGAGGGGTGTTCTCAGTTCATGAGAAAGGACTGCGAGGAATTCATCTTTGATGCGGTTGGCTGTTTCGGCTTCGGCGCGTGCTGTCTGTTCGGCTTCGTAAAGTTGGGCGCGGGCGATCGCTTGTCCACACTGCTGCCCTAAAGTCAAGATAAATCTCTGGTCTTCTTCGTTAAATGTTTGGGCGATCGCAAATTTGAATTCCAATGCCCCAATGATCTTACCTTCTTGCACCAAAGGAATAGAAGCACAAGCAAAATTTCCCTCTTGACTGGGAAAATCGAGATATTTTTTGGCAACCCAAGCGGCTTGATTTTCGATAAAGATTGGCTGTCCAGTTCTGACTGTTTCCGCTGAAGGGATAGAACAACTCAGAGAAAAACTTGCCCAAGTATCTATAAAATATTGTGAATAGCCCGCTGCTTGCACTAGTTTTAAAGTAACTTCGTCCTCAGCTAGTAAGACGACAAAACCGGCTTGAGCATTCAAAGCCGCAATTCCTTGAGTTACTACCACGTTTGCCACTTGTTGGAGAGTTAACGCTTCCGAGAGGGCAGCGGTGATTCTTTGTAAAAGCGCAATCCGATTGACAGCCTGTTCTGCTGCTTGTTTTGCCTGCTGAGTTTCTTGATATAGCCTAGCGTTATCAATTGCTGTTGCTGCACGACGAGCGATGTCTTCAGCTAAAGCTACATCTGTTTGTTCGTAATGACGGCCTGATTCGGCACTGAAAAAAGATATTGCTCCGAATAGTTGCCCACGAGAACGTAGAGGAATCACCATTAAAGAACAGATCCCCAAACTTCGCAGCAATTGCAGATGTTCGGCGTTTTGAGCCATCTGTACCAGAGTTTGGTCAGAAAAATTGGTATGGAATACAGCTTTTCCTTGCCGCAGACGTTTTACAAGATGTTCTCCACCGCTTTTTGGTGGATAGCGTCGTCGGATTTCAATCAAAGTTTGGCGTTTTATGGGGTCGGCAGTTGCCAGGGCAATCTGTTTACTTGACCAATCTTGTAGGAAAATATCTACAATACACCAGTCAGCTAGTGTGGGAACTGCCAAATTAGCCACGCCAGTCAGGGTGGCTTCATAATCTAATGAGGCGGCTATTAAGGTACTGGCTTCTACTAAAAATTGTTGTGCCGCTTCTGCTCGTTTGCGATCGCTGATATCTTCAATAATGCCCACTGCATACTTCGGTTGTCCATGAGCATCTTGAACCACTGATGATGTCAAGTTGATCCAAATGAGTGAGCCATCTTTGCGAATGTAGCGTTTTTCTAGAGAATAACCATTAATTTTTCCTGCCAAAACTCGTTGAGCATTGACTAAATCAGCTTCCAAGTCATCGGGATGAGTAATTTGTTGGCAGTTCATCTGGATTAATTCTTCATATTTGTACCCGGTGATCTCGCACAAGGCAGGGTTAATTTGAATGAATTTACCATCCAATGCTACCTGAGCAATACCAACGGCTGCTTGGTCGAACATGGCTCGGAATCTTTCTTCGCTCTCGCGCAGAGCCGTTTCGGCTTGCTTGAGCGCTGTTAGTTCTGCCAAAATTATGCCGATACCTATGGTTTCATCCAGTGTATTATGAACTGGGTAGTAGTTGCCCAACCAATAACCGTTCGTGCCAGGTTTTCCCGGTGCTTCACCACTGATTTCTACATTGAGCAAGGGCTTACCTGTATCTAATACGCGTTGTAGCTGTTGCTCAAACTCAGTCGCCATCTCTGGTAACACTTGTTGAATTTTCCGTCCGAGATGTTCTTCAATGGTCAAACCGTTAATATCAGCCAATACCTGATTAATGCGGAGATAGCGCAGTTCTCGGTCTAGAAAGCAGACAGCAACAGGTGCCGCTGCTAACAGTGCATCTAAAAGAGATAATGATTCGGCGTAATGTACTAAAGCTTGGTGGATGTCTTGATAAAGTCGGGCATTTTCCATCGCTAAAGCTGCACGGTGGGCAATATCCATCGCTAAAGCCAAGTCAGATTGATTGTAGCAACGGTCTGATGCAGCACTGACAAAGGAAATGCAACCGAGTATGCGCTGGTGTGCCACCAACGGTACAATCATGGCAGATTTAATTCCCAGCTGCTGATGCTCACCATCCACTAGCAGTAAGTTGGGGTTCTCTGGAATTAATTCGCTTTGCCCAGTTTGCAGGACTCTGGCGATCGCACTGCCATCATTCAGGTCTGGTGTATACTGCTGTAGTTGACTTGCCCACTCTGCTGATGATAAGTCTGCATGAGCAACACTCAAGCGACGAATAGAGCCATCTTCATTTAAAATATTGACACTACACCAATCAGCTAGTTGGGGAACTGATATTTTCGCAACTTGTTCTAGAGTTGCTTCATAATCTAGGGAAGTCGCAAGTGTATTACTAATTTGAGCAACATAACGCAATGCTTCTTCAGCTTGTTTGTGTTCTGTAATATCGAGAACAAAAAAGGCTCCTCGCTCTAAAGTTCCTTCAAAGTGACTACCACCTATCAAAATCGGCAAACGTGAGCCATCTTTACAAATATATTCTTTCTCAAAAGGAGTGCAAAAAGCACTGTCTTGAAATTGAGCAATTGCTTGCTCATCAAGTTGCTGATACTCAGCGGGAGTTAGGTCTTGCCAGTTAACTGTGCCATTAACCAATTCTGCACGCGTATAACCAATCATGTTCAGTAAAGCATCATTAGCTTCTGTAATTTTGCCGTTTCTCTCCCAGAAGCCAATGCCAATCATGTTTGACTCAACAACACTGCGAAACTTTGCTTCACTTTCCCGTAATGCTTGCTCGGTTTGTTTGAGTTGAGTAATATCAATAGAAGTTACGCCCACTCCCAGCAATCGTCCATCCGCTAAACACACTGGGTAATAACTCACAAGACCATAACGATACACCCCAGACGGATAAGTCTCACCACTCACTTGTTGGTTAAGTAATGGCTCCTTAGTTTGCATTAATTGCTCAAAGATTGGCTCAATCTCTGCCGCCCATGCAGGTAATACTTCTTTAAAGGTGCGATCAATATGTTGACTTTGAGGTACGCCATTAGTGGCTGCTAAAGCTTCGTTAATATGAATGTAACGCAGTTCTGTATCTAGAAAAGCCAGTCCTACTGGTGAACTGGCAAGCCAAGCATTGAGCAGCGCTAGAGATTCGTCTTTCTGTTGAACAGCTTGCTGAAGTTCTTGATGCAACCTGATATTTTCTAATTCTGCTTGCTTGCGCTTAGTAATATTGACTACTGCACAGGTAATACCTTGAATATTTTCTCCATCTTGAAGCGGTTCAATCAGCAAATCATAGTAGCGGACTTCTCCCTCGACAGTGATACAAACCTCTTCACGAGCGGAAGCACCATTTTCGAGTACTCTCTGCTTAATTGCTGTTAGTTGCTCTGCCACCGATGCTGGAAATAAATCATCATCACACTTGCCCAGCATTTCTTCAGTAGTTTCTCTACCTTGGAGATCATGAATCCATTTATACCGCAAATCCCGATCCTGCTGAAAAACAGCGATATCAGAACTGCTTAATGCTAAGCGAAATCTTTCTTCACTGACTTTGATCTGTTGGAGATTTACCTCAATTTGTTGTTGCTTAGTCTTTAATGCTTCACACAGAATACTAAAGAGTACTCCTTGCACTACAAATAACCCAACTCGTACCAAATTACATAAGTCAAAAGTTAGTTCATTGGCTGAACCGAGAAAAAAGTAATTGCTCAGCAGAGCAGATAAGCAAGTTGCCAGCAAACCTGATTGCAGACCACCACACCACGCACTCACCATTACAGCGCTAAAAAACAGCATAAAAGGTGTTCTGCTCATGCCTAGCACAGGATTTAGCAGCAACATTAATGCAAATGCAGTTGCAACAATTAGTACAACAATGCCATAACGCAGTAACTGAGAGTAATTAATATAAGGCATGAAGTATTTTTAAGCAACTAATATTTATTGCAGATACTATACATACCCTAAGCTAGTTTGAAGCTTTTAGGAACTTATCTTGAGATAGATCTCAATCTCATCCTCAGAAACTTATTTTTCCAGAATTAGTATTTCAAAATGTGAACCAATAGCAGCAAAGCATCATTGCTTTTCGCTTAAATAATAGTAATTTTATAAAATGTTATGGGTTGAGTTTATAGGGAATGGGAAATATTAGACTTCTTGCAAAAATACTTGAACCGTCAGAGACTCAAGTCTCTGCCT